>JAYVST010000759.1:0-2333 GCA_043775255.1 Burkholderiales bacterium | reverse complement strand
GGCCGAAACGATCACGGCCGCCGGCTTTCCATGCACCGTGACAACCTGCGCGGCACCGGCCGCAGCCAGCTTGATCAGGCGGCTGAAGTTGTTCTTCGCTTCCTGCAATTGCCAAGCGACATCACTCATGGGCGCACGCTCCTCGATCGAAAATTCGATGTTACGGTCGGCGCACGAAGGTCTTCTTTTGAGCCAACCTTTGATCCAACCTTTGAGTCTACTTTTGAGTCTACTTTTAAGCTTACTTTTGGGCCTTCATTTGGGCCTTTATTTCTGGTCAGTCTGGCCTGATTGTAAACAACCGCGGTCCGCTACCGGCGCAGGCCGCGCCCCGCGTTACCATCCGTTGTCCACGCGAGCCTCTTGCGACACTTGGAACCCCATGACCCAGCCGGTCCCCTGGCGCGCCCACGCGCCTTTCTACCTGTGCACGCTGCTGTGGAACGCGTGCCTGGGCATGACCCACCCGCTGATTCCGCTCTATGCGGATTCGTTGGGCATGTCGGGCTTAGCCATCGGGTCGCTCATCGCGCTGCCGGTGGTGTTGCAGCTCTGCTTCAGCTTGGTCGGTGGCGCCTTCACCGACCGCGTCGGCGGGCGCGTGCTGGTGCTGGCATCAAGCCTGTTCATGTGCCTGGGCGCCATTGGATACGCGGTGTCCACCAGCTTCGGCTCGCTCCTCGTAGCACAACTGGTGATGGTGCTGGCGCGCGCCATGTTCTGGCCCGCCACCTGGACCATCGCGGGCAACCTGCCGGGCCTGCGCAGCGTCGAACTGGGCCGGCTCAACGCGATGACCAACAGCGGCCAGATCCTCGGCACCCTGGCCGGCGGCGCTTCCATCGCGATCGCGGGATTTGGCGGCGGCTTCCTGCTACTGGCCGCCGCCGCCCTGCTCGCCTTCGCCGTCATGCTGCGCCACCCGCGCGCCAAGGCCACGGCGACGCCCGGACCGTTCGCGCCGATGGCGCGCTACGGCCGCCTGATGCGCATGCGGCCGATGCTGTTCATCATCATGTGCGCCTACATCTCGGCGCTGCCCTTCTCCTTGAGTGTCTCGTTCTATCCGCTGTTGTTCGATGCCTACGGCTACAGCCACGAGGTGAACGGCGCTATCCTGTCCCTGCGCGGCATCGGCGCGGCTCTGGCCGGCGTGCTGGTGGCACGCCATCTCGAATTCTCGATGAAGGGCCCGGTGGCCACCGGGTCGGCGCTTTCAGTGGCCATCGCAGTCGGCGCCGTCGGCCTGGTCAGCAATCTGCCGGCGGTCTGCCTGTTTCTGTTCGTGGTGGGTGTCGGCTCGGGACTGATGGCGCTCAATTTCCAGATCATGATCGCCGAAGTGAGTACGCCGGAGGATCGCGGATCGGCCAACGCGCTGGGCGGCCTGGGCTGGGGCATGTCGCACCTCGGCACGCCGATCCTGATGGGCTTCCTGCACGACAGCGTCGGGATCGAACGCGCGTTCGTGATCCTCGCGGGATTCGTCATCGCCTGGGCGGTCTGGCTGGCGCTGCTGCACCGGTGGGCCTTCGGGCGCCGCTGAGACTCCGCCCCTTAGGCTTATTCGGGCCTGATGCCAAGCTCGCCGAACATCCTTCCCCAGAAAGGCAACTGTCGCTGCACCATGGCGACACACTCCTCGGGCGTGGATTCGGCCAGGTCGGCCCCCAGCGCGGCGAAGCGTTCTTTTACGCCTGCTTCGCGCACCACCCGGTTGATCTCCGCATTCAGGCGCGTGACGATCGGCGCGGGGGTGCCTGCCGGCGCGATGAAGGCGTACCAGACCGAAAATTCGTAGGACGGATAGCCCGATTCGGCTACCGTGGGCACGTCGGGCAAGCCGGGAAAGCGCGCCTTGCTCGTCACCGCGAGGGCGCGAATCCTGCCGCCCTTGAGCTGCGGCAGGGTCGTCTGCACCGGATCGAACAGTATCTGGATCTGCCCCGCATTGAGATCCGTCATTGCCAACGCGTTGCCCTTGTAAGGTACATGGACCAGATCGATGCCGGCCACGTGCTGGAACAACGCAGCGGCGAGATGCGCCGAATTGCCGACACCGGCGGAGCCGTAGTTGAGCTTGCCGGGATGCGCCTTCGCATGCGCGACCAAGGCGCGCACGCTCGTCACCGGCAGGGATGCGGCGACATCGAGAACGAAGGGAGTCGATCCGGGGCAGGCGATGTAGGAAAAGTCCTTTGCCGGGTCATAGCCGAGGTTCTTGTACTGGTGCGGCGCAAGCACCAATGGCGAGGTGCCGGAGACACCGATGGTGTAGCCGTCCGGCGCCGTGCGCGCGATCGCCTGATGCGCGATGGTGCCGGTGGCGCCGG
>JAYVST010000758.1:0-25465 GCA_043775255.1 Burkholderiales bacterium | reverse complement strand
GCGGAGTGAAGGCTGACAACATCGGCGCCATCGGCGCTGCGGGGGCCGACACGTTTGTCGCCGGTTCGGCGATTTTCGGCGCCGATGACTACCGCAAGGTCATCGCGGCGATGCGCGCCGCACTGGGCGCGGGTTGACGCTGCCAAAGCGCCCCTGCTCGGGGCGACGCCGTTCAGTCGAGCTTCACGCCTGATTTGCGCACCAGCCTGGCGTACTTCGCAAGTTCGCTTTTGAAAAACTGCTGCGCCGCCTCCGGCGTGCCGAGGTTGATCGCGTTGCCCTGCCTGGCCATCGCCTCCTTGACATCCGCTGCGGCAAAGGCGGTGGAAAACGCCGCGTGCAGCCTTTTCACCTGCTCGGATGGCAGGCGGGCCGGCGCCACCACGGCGAACCAGCCTTCGATCTCATAGTTCGGCAAGCCCTGTTCCGCGATGGTTGGTATTTCAGGCACCGTCGGCGAGCGTGTCTTGCCGCCGATGCCGATGGCGCGCAAGGCGCCACTCTTGAGGTGCCCCTGCACGGTGGGCAAGGCAGACACCGCCATCTCCACCTGGCCGCCAATGGTGTCGGCCAGCATCGGGCCCACCCCCTTGTAGGGAATATGCCTGACATCGACGCCGGCCTCATCGACGAACATTTCGGCGGCAAGATGCAGGATGGTGCCGTTGCCGGACGATCCATAGTTGTAGGCGCCCGGCCGGGCCTTGAAGAACGCCGTCAACTCCGCGACGTTCCTGGCTGAGACCTTGGCGGGATTGACCAGCACCACCATGGGCGTGGTGCCGGCCACGGCAATCGGCGTGATGTCGGCGACCGGGTCGAACGGCAGCGCCTTGTAGACGCTCGGGTAGATCACGTGGTTGTTCGACACCAGGCCGATGGTATTGCCGTCGGGTGTCGCCTTGATCATCGCGTGGGTGCCGGGAATGCCCCCCGCGCCAGGCTGGTTTTCGATCAGCACGATCTGCCCACCGAGCGCTTTCGACAACGCCGGCGCGAGGGTGCGCGTGATCGCATCCACACCGGAACCGGGACCAAACGGCAGGATGATTTTCAACGGGCGATCCTGCGCCTGCGCTGCACCATGCGACGCAGCGCACAGCGCCAAGCAAGCCGACGCAAGCGCCGCAACAAACGTGCGTTCGATGGAACGTGGCAGAGAAGTGCGCATGGGTTTCCCGGTGGATTTAATTGGCTTGGGGCGCTCGATCGGCGCTCGCGTGTCTGGGTTTGCGTGCAAGCGCAATTGGGTGGCCGACAGATGAATCGTACCGGCCATCATAATCCTGCGCGACATGGATGGCGATCGGTCGGCATGCACGGCGTGACCGGTCACACGGCGTGACCGGTCATAAGGCGCGACCGGCGCGACCGGCGCGACCGGTCCCTTGCCGATCTGTCGCAACCCGATATCATTCAAGACAACCAACAACCGGCCGGTGCCATGTCCGATTCTGCAAAGCCAACAAACGCCCCGCCCGATGCCGTTGCATCCGGCATGTCCAAAGGCCTGACCAGCTACGGCGACAGCGGCTTTTCGCTGTTCTTGCGCCGCGCTTTCATCAAGGGCGCCGGCTACACCGATCGTGCGCTCGACCGCCCCGTGGTGGCCATCACCAATACCGGCAGTGCCTACAACCCCTGCCACGGCAATGCGCCGCAGCTGATCGAGGCGGTCAAGCGCGGCATCCTGATGGCCGGTGGGCTGCCGATGGACTTTCCCACCATCTCCATCCACGAAAGCTTCGCTGCACCCACCTCGATGTATTTGCGCAACCTGATGTCGATCGACACCGAGGAGCTGATCCGCGCGCAGCCGATGGATGCGGTGGTGCTCATCGGCGGTTGCGACAAGACCGTGCCGGCGCAATTGATGGGCGCGGCCTCGGCCGGGCTACCGGCGATCCAGCTCATCACCGGCTCCATGCTGACCGGATCGCATCGATCCGAACGGGTCGGCGCCTGTACCGATTGCCGGCGCTACTGGGCCAAGTTCCGCGCCGAGGAAATCGACGCCGCGGAAGTTGCCGCTGTCAACAACCAGTTGGTGGCCTCGGTGGGCACCTGCTCGGTGATGGGCACGGCCAGCACCATGGCCTGCATCGCCGAGGCGCTCGGCATGACCGTACCCGGCGGCGCGTCGCCGCCGGCCGTGACGGCCGACCGCATGCGGGTGGCCGAGCAGAGCGGCGTGCTGGCAGTGGAGCTCGCCCGGAGCGGCCGCACCATCGATAAGATCCTCACCGCGCGGGCCTTCGAGAACGCCATGCGCGTGCTGCTGGCCATCGGCGGTTCGACCAACGGCATCATTCACTTGACCGCCATCGCCGGGCGCATGGGGTACGACATCGACATGCAAGCGCTCGATCGGATGGGGCGCGAAACACCGGTGCTGCTCGATCTCAAGCCTTCGGGCCAGTACTACATGGAAGACTTTCACGATGCCGGCGGCATGACCACCCTGCTGCGCGAATTGAAGCCGCTCCTGCATCTCGATGCGCTGACCGTCACCGGCCGCACGCTCGGGGAGGAGATCGAGCTGGCCGGCCCCGGCTTCCGCCAGGAGGTGGTGCGGCCTTTCGCCAACCCGATCTACCGTGAAGGCGGCATCGCGGTCCTCGCAGGCAACCTGGCTCCGGGCGGCGCCATCATCAAGCAATCCGCCGCCAACCCGGACCTGATGGAGCATGAAGGGCGCGCCGTGGTGTTCGAAAATGCCGCCGACCTGGCTGCGCGCATCGACTCGCCCGATCTCGATGTCAATGCGGACGACATCCTGGTGCTCAAGAACATCGGGCCCAAGGGGGCGCCCGGCATGCCCGAGGCCGGTTACATGCCGATCCCGCTCAAGCTCGCGCGCGCCGGCGTCAAGGACATGGTGCGCATTTCCGACGGGCGCATGAGCGGCACCGCCTTCGGCACCATCGTGTTGCACGTGATTCCGGAATCCGCCATCGGCGGGCCGCTGGCCCATGTGCAGAACGGCGACCGCATCCGCCTTTCGGTCGCCAAGCGTGAATTGTCGCTCTTGGTCCCGGCGGCGGAAATGGCGCGACGGGCCGCGGCCAATCCGGTCACGGCGCCGACCGCCCTGCGCGGCTATCGCAAGCTTTTTCTGGATACGGTGACCCAGGCCGACAAGGGTGTGGACTTCGACTTTTTGCGTGCGACCGAAAGGCGCGGATCGATTCCGTCGAAAAAATAGTCGCAGTTTTTGATGGGGTCAAGGCGATGAGAAGCAAGTTGTTCGTTCCCGGTTCGCGTCCGGAACTGTTTGCCAAGGCGCTGGCCGGCCCGGCCGACGCCCTGTCCTTCGACCTGGAAGATTCGGTCGTGGCCGGGCGCAAGGACGAGGCGCGCGCCAACCTGGCCGCATGGCTCGCATCCGGCGCGCTGGATGGTTGCGCCAAGACCATCATCGTGCGTGTCAACGGCATCGATACGCCACATTTCGCCGCCGATGTCGCCGCCGTGGCTGTGTCCGGTGTGACGCTGGTCAACCTGCCCAAGCCCGAGAGCACGGACGATGTCCGGCGCGCCGCGCTGGCGCTGGAAGCGGCGGAACGGGCCAACCGGGTGGTTGTACCGATCCGCCTGTTGCTCAATATCGAATCGGCCGGATCGCTGCGCATCGCGCTCGAATTGGCGCGCGCGCATTCGCGCGTGGCCGGTCTGCAATTGGGTCTGGGAGATTTTTTTGAACCCCTTGCCATCGACCGGCGTGAGCCCGTGGCGATTCACGGCGCCATGTTCGCCATGCGCATGGCCGCCGCCGAGGCCGGGGTGTTCGCCTACGACTCGGCATTCGCCAACATCGCCGATGCGGCCGGCTTTCGCGCCGAGGCGGAACTCGCGCATCGGCTCGGGTTTCTCGGCAAGAGCTGCATCCACCCCTCGCAGATCGCGCTCGCCAACTCGGTTTTCCGGCCCAGCGATGAAGAGATCGCCCATGCGCTGCGGGTCGTGGCCGGTGCCGACGCGGCGCGTGCGGGCGGCGCCGGCGCCTATGTCGTCGACGGGCGCATGATCGACGCGCCTTTCGTCGCGCGCGCCCAGGCGATCGTCGCCACCGCTCGGCGGCTGCGCCTGATTGCCGCGTGAGGGCAAGAACGGACATGCCCGGCTTGTCGCGACGACGCGCTTCCCGGCGCGCTTCCGCGTGCGTCCTGTTCGGCTTGTATGTCGCGCTGTGCGCGACATCTGCCGCCGGCCCAAGGCGTCTTTCAGACGCGCCCGATCACGGTGGTCGTGCCCTACCCGAGCGGCGACTCCAACGACGTGTTCGCGCTGGAAGTTGCCTGGGGCCTGGGGTAAGTGCAGCAGCGAACCGTCATCATCGACAACAAGCCCGCCGCCCATCGATTACTCCGGAGTGATGCCATGCCAGACGCCAAATCTCGCCTCGATCTGCCCCCACGCACCGGCCCGCAGGGGCCGCTTTCGGGCGTGCGCGTCCTCGATCTCTCGGCCTACATCGCGGGGCCCTACGGCTGCTCGCTCTTAGCCGACCAGGGGGCGGAGGTGATCAAGATCGAGCCGCCGGCGGGCGACAATCTACGCAAGTATCCGTCCACGCTGCCGACGGAGAGCCGGGCGTTTCTGGGGGTCAATCGAAGCAAGTACGGCCTCATGCTCGACCTGAAACAACCTGAACAGCTGGCCGCGTTGATCGAGTTGGTGCAGGGCGCCGATGTGCTGGTGCACAACTTCCGCCCCAGCGTGCCGCCGCGCCTGGGTATCGGGTACGAAGCGCTTGCCGCGATCAATCCGCGCTTGATCTATTGCGCCGTGTCCGGCTATGGCGAGTCGGGTCCGCTGGCCGAAAAAGCCGGCTACGACCAGGTCCTGCAGACCATGAGCGGCATGTGCGTCGAACAAGGCAAGCACGGCGGCCCGCCGGAAGTCATTTATGGCTCGGCGGTCGACTACTACGCCTCGGCGCTGGTGGCCGCAGGCGTCGCTTCCGCTCTCTTCGAGCGCGCGAAGAGCGGCGTCGGGCAGTATGTCGGCATCTCGCTTCTGCGCGCCGCGCTGACCATGCAGTCGGCGCGCCTGGTGTGGGCCGAAAGCGAGCCGCGCGAGATCAGCCGCGACATGCGCTCGGGCGGTGTCACCGGGATTCATCCGACCCGCGCGGGGTACCTCTACGTCTCCGCCAACACACCGCATTTCTGGCAGGCGCTGTGCGAAAAGACCGGCCTGGGTGACCTGGCAGGCAACGAGCGCTACGACTCGGTAAAGAAGCGCGCCGCCCATGCCGGGGAAATCATTCCGCGTCTGCACACCGCGCTCAAGGCGCGCAGCGCACTTGAATGGGAGGCCTGGTTCGGCGATGAGGTGCCGTGCGCGGCGGCGCGCAACATCGCAGACATGTTCGACCATCCGCAGGTTGAGGCCGAAGCGATGATGGCCGACTTCGAGCATCCGGAGGCCGGGCGCTATCGCGGTTTTTCCCGCCCGATCAAATTCGGCCGCACGCCCGGTCCGGCCCCGTTTCCCGCGCCGACGCTCGGCCAGCATACGGCTCAGGTGCTGTCCAGCGTGGTTGGCAAGGCCGGGCGCCAAACTTTGTAAAATTTGCCCTTTGGGGTCGGGCGCTATGGCAAATCGCTTGCGGCGCGGCGACAAGGCGGGCAGACTTGAAAGCACTACAATAGTTGATATTCGGGCAGGCCTATTGCGGCATGTCCGGGAGGTTCCAAAATGTCCCACACCACAAGAATGCCAGTCTGGCGCGTGAGCGCGCTCGCTTTTGCGGTCGGCATGGCGTTCAACGGCCATGCGCTGGCCGGTCCGGCCGTGCTGCCCGGCGGCGCCCAGGTTGCCAATGGGACAGTGGGCATCAGTACGGTCGGCAGCACCATGTCGATTACCAACACGCCAGGGGCAATCATCAACTGGCAAACATTTTCGATCGGCGCGGCTGAAACCGTCAAGTTCCTGCAGCAATCAGCCGCCAGCAACGTGCTCAACCGCGTGGTGGGTGGGCAGATGTCGAGCATCATGGGCCGCCTCACCTCCAACGGCCAGGTTTTCCTGATCAACCCGAGCGGCATTCTGGTGGGGGCCGGCGCGGTGATCGACACGGCCTCGTTTTTCGCTTCAACCCTGCAGATGCTGGATCAGGATTTCCTCGCCGGCAGGCTCAAATTCCAGGGCGATGCAAACTCGGGCAAGATCGTCAACCAGGGCTGGATTCGCACCGGCTATGGCGGCAGCGCGGTGCTGATCGCCCCGCGTGTCGAAAATAGCGGCATCATCGAAGCGCCCGGAGGGCAGATTCTCCTGGCCGCCGGGCAGAAAGTTACCCTCACCAGCCTGGATCTGGGCGGTATCAGTTTCGAGGTGCAGGCGCCAGCCGACAGCGTGCTCAATCTGGGGCAACTGATCGCCAACGGCGGTGTGGTGAAAGTGTTCGCCGGTTCGATCCGGCATAGCGGCGACATTCGTGCCGCGTCTCTGACGCGCGACGTCGGCGGCGAAATCGTGCTCAAGGCGCGCGGCGACGTGGACATTGCTGCCGGAAGCAACACCGTGGCCAACGGCCGCACCGGCGGCGCCATCCGGATCGAATCCGAATCCGGCAGCGCGCGGGTAGCGGGCAATGTGTCGGCCACCGGTAGCAGCGGCGTCGGCGGCGCCATCGACGTACTGGGCGAGAGGGTCGTGCTGACCGGCAAGGCGGTGCTCGATGTGTCGGGCGCCACGGCGGGCGGGACGATCCGTGTGGGTGGCGATTGGCAGGGCGCCAACGCGGCGGTGCACAACTCGCAAAGCACCTTCGTGGGGGCCGATGTCAAGCTCAAGGCCGATGCCACCGATCATGGCGACGGCGGCAGCGTGGTGGTCTGGTCGGACGGCAACACCCGTTTCCTCGGCAACATTTCCGCGCGCGGCGGCGCCAATGGCGGTAATGGCGGCAACGCCGAAGTCTCGGGCAAGGGCGTTCTCGACTTCCGCGGCAGTGCGAATCTGGGCGCGGCCAACGGTGCGGCGGGCAATCTGCTGCTCGATCCGCTCGACCTGTTCGTCGACGCCGACCCCGGCTTGGTCCAGACCGGTACCAACGCCACCATCATTGACGAGGCGACCGATTTTCCGGCCAACGCGGCGGCCGTCTCGCCCGCCACCCTGGCCGGTATCACCGGCAACGTCACACTTCTGGCGACGCGCGACATGCGCATCAACGGTGCGGTCGCCCTAACCGGCGCCGGTCAGGGCATCTCCGCCAACGCCGGGCGCGATCTTCAGATCGGCGCCGGCATCAGCACCAACGGCGGCGCGGTGTCGCTGACTGCAGGCCGCACGCTGAGCACATTCAATCCCACGCTGAACACATTCAGTTTCAGTCCGATCGCCACTTTGGGTGGCAATGTCGCCCTGTCAGCGAAAACCATTTCCGCCTCGTCGATGACCGTGGCAGCGGGCGGCGGGGCTGTGACTGCGAATTCAAGCGCAGGAGGATTGAACCTGGGAGCGATTTCTTCGTCGGGCAGCGCGGCGCTGTCAAGCAGCGGCGGAACGTTATCGCTTTCAAATGTCATCTCGACCGGTTCCGTATCGCTCAACAGCAATTCGTCAATCAGTGCCGGTACCATCGCGACCGGCCTTGGCGGACTGTCTGTGCAATCCTCGGGCGGCAGTGTCAACATTTTCGGAAACATCGATACTCGGCCCGGCGGCGCCGGCGCCAACGGCGGTGCGGTTTCCATCGCCGCGCCGGTGTCGTCGGTTGATACGCGCGCGATCCAGGCGGGCGACGCCAACGTCAGCCTTTCAGGGACCGACGTTTCGAGTAATGGCAATGCCATCACAACCACCGGAAACGTTTCGCTGGTTGCAACATCAGGCGACGTCAACGCGGTAGTCAACGAAGCGGCAGGTGTTACAGCCAGCGCGTCGCGTTCACTCTTCGGTACCGCGACGGTCAATCTTTCCTCGACATCATCGACCACGCCGCTGCGAGCCAACACGATCATGGCAACAGGATCGACCTGCAACTTCTCATCCTCTTGTCCCGGAGCCAGCATTTCGTTGTCGGGCGCCAAGGGTGTGACGGTCGGAACTGTGACCGCAAGTGCGCCAGCGACGACCAATCGGGCAGCACCGTACAACAATATTTCCGAGAGTATTTTCATCGACGGTCAGAACGGTCCGATCCTGGCCATGCCGGCTGGTTCGCAAGTCACCGCCACCGATGTCACCTTGCAGACCAACCAGGGATCGGGCTTCGGTATCGGTGCCGTGGCCAACGCGCTTCGCGTGAACAGCACACGCAACTTCACGTTCAGCCCGAATGGTGACTTCAATGTGTTGCTCAATGGCAGCGGCCCGAACCAACTCGACATGAACATCGGCGTGGCCGCCGCTGGCCAGACCTACTTCGGCACGCTCACCAAGGCAGGGCAGCCCAATCTCGCCTTCAGCGCGACCGACACGACCGTTACGGCGAGCAATTTCTCGATCACCAGCGGGTTCGACGACCTTGTCTTCAACTCTGCCCCGTCGATCTCGCTTCGGGTGCCCAATGGCGCCCTCACGGTCACCAATGTTTCGATGCCTGCCGGCGACGTGTCCGGCCGCGTCCCGCCGTTCTGTTGTTCCGGCCTGACCTTTCAGGCCCTGCCGGTGACCTTGCGCGCCAGCGGCAATCTGCTGGTGTCGAACTACGCGCGGACGCCCGGCAGCCAGGCGAAGGCGACCACTTTCCGATCCGACGCCGGAACCGTAACTCTCCTCGGCACAGTGACAGGCAATCTCGACAGCGTGACTGTGACCGCGCCCGCGGGGGCGACCATCAACAGCCTGTCCACCGCTGGAAACGTGAACGTCAACTCCTCCTCAGGCGGCATCACGATCAACAGCCTCGCCAGCACCGCTGGAAACGTGCAGTTGACCGCCAACAACGGAACGGTCGGCGCCGCCAACTTGCCCGACGGGCCGGCTGTCGAAGTGAGCGCGGCTGGCTCCATCACGATATCTGCCAATCGTATTGGCACCGACACGCTGACCAATCCGCTCGACCTGGCGGGCAATTCAGTTTCTCTCACCACCACCGGCGCAGGTAGCTGGATCGGAGCGGGGGTGACCCCGACAGCCGCGGTGTCGGCCGCCACCCCTACGCTCAGCATCAACGCCGCCGGCCAGTACTGGGTCGATGGCAAAACCGACCCCCTGACCAACCTGGCGGTAAGTGCCAGCCCGTCAGGCGTGGGTGCGGGCGGCATCGCTCGAGTGTCGTCCAAAGGCACTCAATACGACGCCACCAGCGACGGCACGAACTTCACGCTGGCCAACTGGTCGACCGCGTCGGCGTCGCAATTCGCCGGCGGCAATTCAAGTTTCACCACCACTGCCGGCAACATTACGCTCAACAATATCAACTTCGCTGCGGGAAGTTCCAATGCCGGGCTCACGGTCCGCACCAACCATCTGGGCGCCGGCGCGGTCACGCAGACAGGCGGTAGTACGCTCAACCTCGGGACCGGCGCTCTCAACATCCAGGCCAACGGTGCAGTCGCGCTCGACACGGCGAGCTTTGGCAGTCTCTCGGTATCGGTTGGCAATACAGGATTCGGCAGTGCCGGCCGGCAGACTATCGGCGGCTCCAACGTAACCGGTGTTGCCAGTTTCAATGCCAATACCATCAACCCCAACAGCGGTTCGTTCAGCGTTATTTCACGCGGCGCCATCAATACCGGCACCTTGCCGGTCGGCTCGGTCAACCTGACTGCCTTTTCCGGCGGCGTGAACACCGGGGCGCTTGGCACCGGCGTGAATCCGCTTTCGAACGCCACGATCAGCACCCGCTCGACCAATAGCGGCGGCGGCAACATCAACACTGGTGTGATCGAAGCGAACAACGTGACCCTGAACGCGCGTGGCAACACGATTGCCGTCGGTGGTGCGGGAACGATCAACGCGGTCAACACGGGTGCGGCAAGCATCAATATCAGCAACGACCAGAACACCGGCGTTGGCGCAATCACCCTGGGTGCGATCAACGCCAGCTCCGTCAGCCTGCGCAGCGACGGCGCCATCACTACCGGCAACATCAATGCCGCGAGCCCGGCGCCTGGCAGCATCCAGTTTTTCAGCAATGGCAGCATCAGCACCGGCTCGCTCGACGCCGCCAGCATCACCTCGACCGACAATTTTTGTTGTGGCCTGTTTGCGCCAGCGTCCATCGCCGTGGGCGGCGCCATCGGCGCCAATTTCGCGGGAACCAACCTGAACCTGCGCGCAGGGTCTCTGAGCATTGCGGGCAACGTGACGATGGATCCGACCCAGGCCGGCACGATTAGCCTGAATTCCCAGGGCGGCACGAACCTTGTCGTCAATGCCGGCAACGGCGTGTTCAGTGCCGGCGACGGTTCAAGCATTTCACTGAATTCGAGCGGCGCAACGCCGTTCCAGTTTGCCCGCATCGATGCAGGGGCGACCGGTGCGGTCAGCGTTTCCGGCGCGGGCGGTATGCTGCAAACCGCCAGTGCGGCAAGCAACGGCGGTATTCGCGCGGGTACCGTGAGCCTGACGTCGAGTGGCGCGTCCTCGGCCATCGCGGGTCCGGTAGGCGACGGCGGACTCCTGACCCTGCGCGAGACGACCGGGCTTTCCATCAATGCCGGAAACGATTCGCGCATCAATCTCACCGGAGGGGCCGGCACGCCGGAACTGATCAATCTCAGCATCACGCGTGCCAGGAACGATGCCGCTTTCGCGCTGACCGGGTTCGCGCCTACCCAGTCGCTCACGGTGACCGACAGCGGCGCAGGCGCACGCCTCACGCTTGCCAATTCCGGCGCGGCGCCGCTCAATTTCAGTTACACCAACGACATGGCGGCCAGCAACATCGAAGTGTTCGGCGCCGGCATTGCCACCAACGGCGGCAGGGTCACGCTCAACGCCAACAATGGCAACCTGCTGGCGGGCAACATCGACAGCCGCGGCGCCGTCACCGGCGGCAATGTCACCCTGTTTTCCAACGCAACCTTGAGCGTGAATGGCAATGTGCGGTCCGGCAGCGGCACGATCAATGCGATTGCCGCCAATGATGTCGTCGGCAGTGCGCTTGGGCAGCTGCAATCTGCAGCCAGCGTGGCGGTGACTGCGCGCAACGGCAACATCGGCTCTGCCGCCACGCCATTGCGGGTCGACGCGCCTGCCGTGACGTTGAATACGATTAGCGCCGGCAACGTGATTCAGGCCCGCGATGTATTCGGGTCCCTGACCAATACCGCGAACCTGACCATGACGGCCGGCAACGGGTTCGTCGTCGCCGGCGACACCGCGCTGACCAATCTCAACCTCACCACCCTGGGTACCGGCATTGGCGCTACCACCCTGACGGCGCCCGGCCAGACCTTCGGTTTCGTGCGCGACGTGCCGGGCACTGCGCTTAACCTCACCGGCGTGACTTCGGGCACGGCGCTCAGTGCCTTGTCGGTGGCTGTGCCCGCAGGCAGCGCGCGGGTGCTGGGCGCCCAGGCGGCCGATCGGCTCACAGTTTCGGCGACCAACACCCTCACGCTGGACGGCAGTGCGCCGCTCACGCTCAACAACGCGGTAAGCCAGAGTTTTTCAGCCGCTACCATCGTCGCCGCCGGCACGGTTACGGCGGGCTCCGCAAGCCAGACCATCAGCGCGACTGGCGGCAACGCCGATCTGACGGGCACGCACAACTTCAACGGCACTTCGTCGCAGTCGATTTCCGCGACCGGCAACTTGACGTTCACCGGTACCGGCAGCCTGACGTCGGGCGGGTCGCAGACAATAACTGCGGGCGGCAATCAGACCTACACCGCGTTGGGTGGGCCGATCGCCGTCACCGGCGTGAACCAGAGCATCAACGGCAATGGCGCAGCGTCGCAAATGACCTTCCAGGGGGGCGCGGCGGCAGGCGAGTCGGTGACCGTTTCTGCAAGTTCGGCGCAAACCTTGCAAACGTCGGATACCACCACCAGCGCGATCAACCTGCTCGCCGGTAACGGCGCCAATAGTTCGGTGACCGTGAGTTACAGCGGCACCGGAACCCAGTTGGTGCAGGGGGGCGCCGTGGTGCTGACTGGCGCTGGCGGAACCGACGCTTTTGCCTCGATCACGACGGCTACCGGCGCGCAACGGGTCCGGGCAAACACCGACGTGAGGCTTACCGGCGGGACGGCGACTGGAGCGTCGGCGTCGATCGTCAACACCAGTGCCCAGGAGCAGCGGGTCGGCGAAAGCGAGCAATTCTGCTGCACTTTTGTCGAGCCGTACCGGACCGACAACGTCATCGTTCAGGGCGGAACCGGGGCCGCCGCCCAGATTGTCGCGGGCGGGACGCAGAAGATCCAGGCCGATATAGAAATTCGCGTCAGGGGCGGCAGTGGCTCCGGCGGCACTGCCAAAATCGAGAGTACCTCTGCTGCCCGAGAGCAGCGCGTGGGTTGCTTTGACGGATTCGAGCAGTGCAACCAGATCGCCAACATCATCAACGTCAACGCCGGATTGAGCGGGGCAAGCGCGACCATCATCGCGGCCGGCGCGCAGCGGCTGCGCAGCACCAGCACGTTCAGCGTTACGGGCAGCGACGATCCGAATACCTCGGCTCAAGTGTTGATGAATGTCGGCGGCGGCACCCAGCAGTTCCAGGTCGGCGCCACTACGCTTCAGGCAGGCGCGGGCAACGGCTCGGTCGCCGAAGTGGTTTCCGCGGGCTTGCAGACCGGCTCGCTCAGCGGTACCACCGTGCGCGGTGGCGCCGGTGTCGGTGCACTGGCGCGCCTGGAAGCGGCGACCACGCAGAACCTTTCGGTCGGCAGCCTGACCCTGGTCGGCGGCGGCAATACCGGCGCGCAAGCGTTGGTGGCCGCGGGAAGCGGGCAGACCCTGACCAACGCGGGTACGGTGCAAATTACCGGCGGCAGCGGAACGGCGCTCGGCGAAGCATCCGCGCTGGTGCGCAATGCCGGCGGCGCGCAGTCGATCTCCGGCACCGGCAATGTCACCATCACCAGCGGGGCGGATTTCGGCACGGCCGGCATCGGCAATCTGGGCACGACACAAAATCTCTCCGGCAGCGGCGTCTTGAGCATCACTACAACGGCGGGTGTGAACACGCTGTCTGGCGCAGGTGCGCTCGGGTCGGGTTACCAGGCCGGCATCCTGCAAAACGGCAGCGGGGCGCAAACCATCAGCCAGAGCGGCTTGAGCATCAACAACTTGCATGCCGCCGCGCCGGTGGGCATTCTGGCAAGCGGCGCGCAGTCGATCACCTCGTTCGGGGCGGTTACGGTGCAGACCTCGGCCGGCAACGCGCGCATCGGCGCCGGCGGCGTCCAGACGATCGGTGCCTCGGGGATTGTCACGGTCCAGGTGAACGCCGGCAGCGGCACGGCCTCGATCGACGCGGTGACTGGCACGCAAACCATACGCGGCACCAATGCAAGCACGGCCGACGCCGGCCAGGTCGCCAATTTTGGTAGCGCCAACGGCGGCGTGCGCGTGCAGGTCGTCGGCGGCAGTGGAGGTACCGCGCGCATCGCCAATACCGGCGGTGGCCAGACGATTCTCGGCTCGTTCGTCGACATCAATACGTCGGCCACCGGCACGGCGGCCATTACCGCAACCGGCGACCAGTGGATTCGCACCACCAACGGCGCGGCCAGCGGTGGCGTCGGCAGCCTGCGCGTTGCGGCCATCGGCGGCGGCAGTGCCACGCTCGCCAGCGGCGCCAGCCAGTTGTTGCAGATCGACTATCCCGAAATCATGCAATCCGGCCGTGATGGCCGGATCGTCGTGGGCAATGCCGGCGCCAGCGGCACTTCACTGATCCGTGCCGTGGACCAGGACGTGTTCGCGCGTTCGATCGCCGTCTTGGGCGGCAGCAGCGCCGGCGCCACGGCCAAGATCGATGTGAGCGGGACCCAGAACATCAGCCTGGTGAGCTCGGCGGTCTCGCCCACCGCGAGCCTCACCGTTGCCGGCGGGGCGGGCAACGGTGCCAAGGCGCTGATCGATCCGCTTATCCAGAACATTCTGGTCAACGGTGGCATTAGCGCGCTTGGGGGCGCCGGAACCAATGCGGTGGGCGGCATCATCGGCATCGGCGACCAGATCATCCTGTCGACCGGCGGCGGGGCGGGCAACATCGCGATCGCTGGCGGAGGCGGCACAAATGCGTTTGGTCAGATCACGACCTCCGGCAATCTGCAGCGCATCGGCACCAGCGGCGATATCTCACTCACCGGCGGGTCCGGCGCCAACAGCGACGCGATCCTCGGCGCCAATGGCGCGCTGGCGCAATCGTTCATCTCCTGCGGTGCGGGGGCGTGCGTGTTTCCCGCGATTTCAAGTGCCAGCAACCCGTTCCTCAACACCACCACCGACGCGGGGGTTTTTTACAACCCGATCAACGTGCCGCTGGGCCAGATTGTGGCGTCGATCGCCGCATCGCCGATCGCCGAATCGTCGTTCGCCGGACCGTCGGTACTGCTCGACGCCAACGTCCTCGGCTATGGCTTCCTGCGCGATCTGCCCTACGGCGAGGACGATCCGGAGTTTCGCTTCGGCCGTCTGATGCCGGTGTGTCGATAGAGGCGCTCATGAGGGCAAATAGCGTCATGCGATGGCTGATCGGCACGTTTTCGATGCTGGTGATGTTGGCCGGCGCGAATGCGATCGCGCAGGAAGTCGGCCAGATCACCTACGTGCAAGGCATCGCCAGCGCACAGCGCCCGGGCGGCGAGGCGCGCTTTCTGGGCCAGGGCGACAGCGTCATGCAGGGCGAGGTGATCAACACCAGCGAGCGCGGCTACGCGGTACTGGCGCTCAAGGACGGCAGCAAGATCACCGTGCGTTCGAACTCGGCTTTTGCGGTGGGTGCGCTCAATCAACAACCGGGCAATGAAAATCTTGCGCTCAACCTGCTGCGCGGCGGTTTGCGCGTGTTCACCGGGTTGATCAGCAAGGCGCGCCCGCGCTCGGCCAACCTGACCACGCCGACGGCAACCGTGGGCATTCGCGGCACCGAGTTCGACGCCCGAATCTGTGGCGCGGACTGCGCGCGCGAAGCGCCCTACGCGCGCCCGGTTCCGCCCGGCGCCGATCCGGTGATGGCGCGCGTGGTGTTTTTCAACGGCAGCGCAGCAGCGGTGGCGCGCGACGGCGGCAATCGGCCGATCGGCCTGGGCTCGGCAATTTACGCCGGCGAGGCAGTGCGCACCGCAGAGCAATCGCAACTCGTGCTTGCCTTCCGCGACCAGACCAAGGTGACCCTGATCGAAAAGACCGAATTCCGGCTTGAAAACGTGCGCTCGGTCGGCACCGGCAATGCCGCGGCCGAGGGTAACTTCGTTGCCCGTCTGGTCACCGGCGGCCTGCGCGCCTTCACCGGGCTGATCGCCAAGCGCGATCGCAGCCGCGTGCAGTTCATCACCCCCACGGCCACCGTCGGCATCCGCGGCACCGGCATCGACCTGCGCATCGACGGGGCGATTTCCTATCTCTACACCTGGGACGGCGCCGCGTCGCTCGAAGGCGAGGGCCGGGAAGTGGTGGTGGAGCGCGAGCGTGCCGCCTCGTTCGAAGCGCAGCGCTCCGGCCCTGAATTGCTTGCCGGCGTGCCGCAGTTTTTCCTCGACGAGCGTGCGCCGCGCCCCGACCAGGTCGAGGTGGATTTCGACGCGCTGTTCGCCTTGCGTCGTGTCGACGAGATCGTGCCGGGTCTGTATGTCGGTGTGCGCAAGGGGGATGTGAGTCTCGGTGCGCTCTCCGGCAATGCGCCGCCGGTCGACTTAGGCGCCCTCGAAGCGGCCATGCTGGCGGACGGCAGCAACGTGCCGCTGCGCATCGACCCGCCCGGATTTCTTTTCAACGACTCCTTGCCGCTGCCCGACAATGCCGATCTGCGCCCCTTGCGCCTGATCGAGTTGGTCGGGCCGGGGCGACTTTCGGCCAGCGACCAATGCCTCCTGCAATGAACTTCCGGCGCGCCACATTGCGCCCGGCACCGCTGCCGCGCCTCGGCCGCGCAGCCTTGCCGGCGGTCACGTCGGCGGTCATTCCGGCGGTCATTCCGGCGGTCATGCTGGCGGTCATGTTGTGCGCCTTGCCGGCGGCCGCCCAGAACTCTGCGGGCGATCTCAAGCTTGCGGTGACGCGCTTCGAAGTCGCTGGCGACAATCCCCTTTCTGCGGCCGAAACGGAATCCGTACTGGCGCCTCACGTGCGCGTACACAACAGCCTTGAAGGCCTTGAGGCGGCTGCCGCCGCACTGGAAGCGCGCCTGCGGGAGGGCGGGTACTCGTTCCATCGGGTGATTGTGCCGGCGCAGAAGCCGGCCGGCGGCGTGGTGCGCTTGGAGATTCTCAAGTTTCCGCTGGCAAGCGTGACGGTTCAGGACAACCGGCATTTCTCGAGCGACAACATTCTGCGCAGCCTGCCGTCGCTCAAGCCCGGTGAGACGCCCGACGTGCGGAATATATCGAGTGACCTGGGTCTGGCCAACGAACACCCCGCCAAGCGCGTCAATATCGTCCTCAAGGAAAGCCGCCAGGCCGACGCGCTCGACGCGGAAATCCGCGTGCGCGACTACGCCCCGGCACAGTTCTTCACCTTGTATTCCGGCAACACGAAAGACCGTTACGACGCCATCAACAAGGGCACCGGCTATACGCGGCTCACCTTCGGCTACCAGAATACCAACCTGTTCGATCGGGACCACGCGGTCACGCTGTCCTACACCACCTCGCCCGAGCATCCCGAGCGGGTCAAGCAGTACGGGGCCTTCTACACCATCCCGTTTTACGGTGTCGCCACCAGCGCGCAGATCTACTACACCCGCTCGGACGTCAATACCGGCGCCATTGGCCTGGCGGCAACCTCTTTCAATGTCAGCGGTCGCGGCGAATTTCTTGGCGTGCGGCTGACCCATTCGCTGCCCAAGTGGCGCGAGATCACGCATACCGTTTCGCTCGCCTTTGACGACAAGCTGTTCAAGAGCAATGTTGACCTTGCCGCTTTCGCCGGATCATCCACACTCACCGAGGTTCGCACCCGCCCCTTGGCTTTGCGCTACACCGGCCGCTACGAGCAATTGTGGGGTGGTATCGGCGCCTATGTCGAACAAGCCACCAATCTTTCCGACGGTAGCGGTAACACGCCGATTGCCTATGCGAGTGCGCGCAATGCCGTCAACACCACGGCAGGCTGTTCTGTGCCACCCGGCTGCGCGCCGCAGCGCTGGAGCGCGTTTCGCTACGGACTGGATTTCAACTATGCGCTCGGAACTTGGACGCTGTCGACACGCCTGCGCGGGCAGCAAACCGAGCACCAACTTGTGCCGGGCGAACAGATCGGCATCGGCGGTGTCACGGCGGTGCGCGGCTTGCGCGAACGCGAGTTCACCGGCGATATCGGGCACACGGTGACGTTCGAGGCCTCCGGTCCGGCGCTCGTCGACACGCTGCGGCCCGTCGTGTTTTTCGATTACGGCCAGGCCCGCCTGTTGGGTAACTCTGCTGTGGCCGGCACAACGGTCAACAAGGATTCCGCTTCCAGCATCGGCGTCGGTGCGCGCTGGAATCGCGAGCGCAGCGTCGACCTGTCGGCCGACCTGGCCTATGTGCTCAACGGGGTCGCGGGCTCGGGCAACCTTCCCGGTACGCGCACCGGCGACACCAAGCTGATGTTCACGGCGCTGTTCCGGTTTTGAGCCGATTGCAGGCCTTCAACCGACGCGTGTCCGGTCGCCGCAAGCGCGAGTCGTCGTGAGGCCAGCAGTGACAATGCCTGCCGACATCCGCGCCGTGCTCTTCGACCTCGACGGCACCCTGCTGCATACCTCGCCCGATCTGGCAGCTGCCGCCGGCATGGCGTTGGCGGAATGCGGCCTGCGCGGCATCGACGCGGCCACGATCGAAACCTTCATCGGCGCGGGCATTGACGGCCTCGTAAGGCGCTGCCTCGCGCACCTTGGCCATGCGCAGGAAGGCGCGCACTTCGAAACCCTGCGTGCAGCCTATGTGCGGCACTACGAAGCGGTCAATGGCGCCCATGCCGCACCGTATCCCGGCGTACTTGCGGGGCTCCAAGCAATGCGCGCGATGGGACTTTCGCTGGGGGTGTGCACCAACAAGGCGGCACGTTTCACCGAACCGTTGTTGGAACGCTGCAACATCGGTGGCTATTTCGATGTGGTGGTCAGTGGCGACACGCTGGCGCGCAAGAAACCCCATCCCGACATGATCGAACATGCCGCGAAGCGTTGGGGCACAAACGTTTCGCAGGTCCTGATGATCGGCGACTCGGGCAACGACAGTGCCGCCGCGCGCGCTGCGGGCTGTCCGGTGTGGCTGGTGCCCTATGGCTACAACGAAGGCAGGCCGGTCCAGTCGCTCGATTGCGATGGTATAGTTTCAGGCTTGGACGCTGCCGCGCAACGCTTGCGTGCCCTCCATTTCGACCTGCAAATTTCCAAACTGCAAATTTCCAAAAATTCCCCGCGAGTTTCCGATTGAAAACCCTGAACCTGCACCAAGTGCGGAGCGCCGCTCCGGGAGCCTGGCCCTGGCGTAGCTAGCCCATGCCACGCGCTGCCCGCCGTCGGCAGCGCTCCCGTCCACAGGCCGAATTTTGCCTGCGGCCCTTGTTGCAGATTTCGTTCCCAGGTGCCCCATGTCAAACGCCCCGTCCACGCGGGCAGTGCTCTCGCGTGACCAGTTCAATGCCTTGCGCCAGCAGGGCTTCAATCGCATTCCTCTGGTGCTGGAAACCTTCGCCGACCTCGACACGCCGTTGTCGATCTATCTCAAGCTGGCCGACGCGCCGTATTCGTATCTGCTCGAATCGGTGGTCGGCGGCGAACGTTTCGGCCGTTATTCGTTCATCGGCCTGCCCTGCAGCACGCGCATCGTGGCCCACGGCCGCGAGGTTTCGGTGATCAACGGCGAGGCCGTAGCCCTGCATCATGCGGATGTCAATCCGATCGATTTCGTCCGCGATTACCTCACCCGGTTCAAGGTGGCGCCGCTGCAAGACCTGCCGCGCTTTACCGGCGGCTTGGTCGGCGCCTTCGGCTACGACTGCGTGCGTTACATCGAGCCGCGCTTAGACCGCTTCATCCGCGCGCGCGGCGAAAAGCCGGACACCATCGGCGCGCCCGACATGGTGCTCTTGCAAAGCGAGGAAGTGGCGATTGTCGACAACCTCGCCGGCAAGCTGTTCCTGGTGGTCTATGTGGATCCGCGCAATCCGCAGAGTTACGACTATGGGCGCGAACGCCTGAAGGCGCTGCTTGCCGGCCTGCGCCGTCCGCTCGCGGTGCCCGCCCACGGTCCGTCGGCGCCCGATCAAGCGCGTTCCAACATCGGCGAGGCCACCTTCCTGGCGGCCGTCGCCAAGTGCAAGCAATACATCGTCGACGGCGACTGCATGCAAGTGCAGATCGGCCAGCGCCTGACGCGCGAATTCACTTCGCCTCCGCTGGCGCTGTACCGCGCCTTGCGCACCCTCAACCCATCGCCGTACATGTTCTTTTTCAACCTGCGCGACTTGTCCATCGTCAGCGCCTCACCCGAGATTCTGGTGCGGGTCGAGCCCGAGGCCGGCGTCACCGACGGCGCCAAGCGCGTCACCATCCGCCCGCTGGCCGGCACCCGGCCGCGCGGCAAGACCCCGGAGGAAGACCGCGCGCTTGCCGAGGAGTTGCTGTCCGACCCGAAGGAGCGCGCCGAACACGTGATGCTGATCGACCTGGCTCGCAACGACATCGGCCGCATCGCCGAGACCGGCAGCGTCAAGGTCACCGACACCATGGTCATCGAGCGCTACTCGCACGTCATGCACATCGTCTCGTCGGTGGATGGCCGTCTCAAGAAGGGCTTGGATGCGCTCGATGTGTTCAAGGCATCATTCCCCGCCGGAACGCTCACCGGGGCGCCCAAGGTACGTGCGATGGAAATCATCGAGGAGATCGAGCCGGTCAAGCGCGGACTGTACGGCGGCGCCGCCGGCTACATCGGTTTTCACGGCGACATGGATGTGGCCATCACCATTCGCACCGGCATCATCAAGGACGGCCGGCTGCATGTGCTGGCCGGCGCCGGCATCGTCGCCGATTCGGTGCCCGAAGCCGAATGGAACGAAACCCGCATCAAGGCGCAGGCGGTTCTGCGCGCCGCGGAAGTGGCTTCCGCCGGCCTCGACACCAGCGTCGATTGAGGAGTCCGCCATGATTCTGATGATCGACAACTACGACTCCTTCACCTACAACCTGGTGCAGTACTTCGGCGAACTCGGTGCCGACATGCGGGTGGTGTTGAACGACGAGATGGACATAGGCGGCATCGAGGCGCTGCGGCCGGAGAAGATCGTGATCTCGCCCGGCCCCTGCTCGCCCAACGAGGCCGGTGTATCGCTCGCGGTGATCGAGGCCTTCGCCGGGCGCGTGCCCATCCTCGGTGTGTGCCTGGGCCATCAGGCGATCGGCCAGGCCTTCGGCGGCCGAGTGGTGCATGCGCGGCAATTGATGCACGGCAAGACCTCGCCGATCGCGCATTCGGGCCAGGGGGTGTTCGCGGGCTTGCCCGATCCATTCACGGCCACGCGCTACCACTCGCTGGCGGTCGAACGGGACTCGCTCCCGGCAGCGCTTGAAGTCACCGCATGGACTGCGGACGGTGAAATCATGGGCTTGAAGCATCGCAGCCTGGCGGTCGAAGGCGTGCAGTTCCATCCTGAGTCCATCCTGACCGAGCACGGCCACCGCCTGTTGCGGACGTTTCTGGAAAAGTAGGCCGGCCGTCCCGTCGCCGGCCGTGGGTGACGCTCCGGCCCGGCTTGACAGAGCGGTAGAGGGGCGGCAAATCGGGTTGGAGCATTGGCCTTCCCGCCGCGCAGTATCGCGCCGGTGTTCGCGCGGTGTACGGTCCCATCAGGTCCACACGCCGACTGCTTCTCCCTGCACACACGCAGTCATTTGAAACACCGATGACCGGGACCATGCGCGACTGTGTCGCGTGAATTTGTCACACCCGCGTTGTTGACTGGTTCCTGTTTTCTCAAAGGGTCGCCCCTTAGAGTGGTCATGTCCCGATACGTGCATGCAGGTTTCCGGGACACCACTCTGAATTTTCGAAAGGGCCACTCATCATGCCAACCACAACTGAGAAGTCGAGCTTGCCCGCATCGGCGGGTACCGGCGCGCCGGGCGTCACTGGCAATCCTAACGGCCGAAGCACCAATGGGCCAACTGCCTCGCTCGATCCGCGGCGTGCGCGCATGGCGCGCGAAGTCGCGGACTTCGGTATCGAATGGCGCCTTGCATTCGAAGCCGGCCGGCTGTTCGCGGCGGGCGCAATCGGCGCGCTTGTCGCGTTTTCGCTAGTCGGCCACCGGTCCTTATCGGCCGACGCGGTGCCTTATCGTGTGCCATCGGCCGCCGCGAAACCTGCGGCGGCGCACGCATCGAGCCCCGAAGAGACCGGGCCGCCGTTGCTGCTTGCGCCGCTTGACCCGTCGAACCGGTCGATGACTGACACCCCGCAGCGCGATGTGCACAGCGATGGCGGCGGGCACTGAGCGCACTGCTGCCGGTCGCATGCCACCCATCGGCGAACTTGTGAGCTGTCCTGCTTCGAGACGCGGGATTGCGTCCGGTGCCATTTGCAGGATTCCTGTTCCCTTGGTTGCACCAGCCAAATGGAGAAATGCCATGCAAAGAAATCTGTCGCGAATGATGTTGTCCTTGTTTGCCTGCCTGTTACTGGAAGCGCCGACGGCGCGTGCCGACGATACCTACGTAGCACCGGTTCACGAGGCGTGGCGCGAGGCGCTTGTGCAATATTCGGAGGGTCGCCATGCCGAAGCCTTCGCCAACTTTTTCTGGGCTGCGATTCGCGACCATGCGCAAGCCCAGGAGATTGTCGGCATGATGTATTTGCTGGGACCGGAGTTTTATGGTCCGGGCGTGCGGCGCGATCCGCAGGAGGCGGCGTTCTGGCTCTCTGAAGCCGGTGGACGCGGTCGGGAGACTGCGCGCTACATGCGCTGCCTCATGGATCCCGCCGGGGCGCGCGAGGGATCGCTGCGGCGCGTCGTACGATTCGCTTGCGCCGACACGGGCGGACCCGCTCGCTGAACTCGCGGCGACGCATCGCCTGACGCACGCGCAGGCGCCCGGCGACGCCAAGGCGCCGCGCCCTTGTGGGTGCGGGGCGGGCCAGCGCGGCGGGCCAGCGCGGCGGGCCAGCGGGGCGGGCCAGCGGGGCGGGCCAGCGAGGCAGGCATGCGCGTCGGTGATGCCAGCGTGGGCTGTAAAATGGTGGCAGATGCCGCGCTAAATCATCCTCGATATCATCCCCGCGAAGTCAATCCCGTCGATTCAGCCCGGCGCCCAACATTCCCGCTCGCACCGTACGCATCGCCGCGCACGGCGTAGCCCTGTCTGCCGCTTCATCCAAGGAGGCCATGTGCCCGCAATCACCCCCCAGGAAGCCCTGCAACGCACCATCGAGCATCGCGAGATTTTCCACGACGAAATGCTCGCGCTGATGCGCATGATCATGAAGGGCGAGGTCTCGCCGGTGATGGGCGCGGCGATCCTGACCGGCCTACGCGTGAAAAAAGAGACCATCGGCGAGATCGCGGCCGCTGCCGAAGTCATGCGCGAGTTCGCCAACAAGGTGCATGTCGAGGACGACACGCGCTTTGTCGACATTGTCGGCACCGGCGGCGACGGCTCGCATACCTTCAACATCTCCACCGCCTCGATGTTCGTCGCCGCCGCCGCCGGCGCGCGCGTGGCCAAGCACGGCAATCGCGGCGTGTCGTCCAAGTCCGGCAGCGCCGACGTGCTCGAGGCGCTGGGCGTGAACATCATGCTGACGCCGCGCCAGATCGCCGAGAGCATCGCCGCCACCGGCATCGGCTTCATGTTTGCGCCCAACCACCATCCGGCGATGAAGAACGTGGCGCCGATCCGCCGTGAAATGGGCGTGCGCACCATCTTCAACATCCTCGGGCCGTTGACCAATCCGGCCGGCGCACCCAACATCCTGATGGGGGTGTTCCATCCGGATCTGGTCGGCATCCAGACCCGCGTGCTGCAGCGGCTCGGCGCCAAGCACGCGCTGGTGGTGTACGGCAAGGACGGCATCGACGAAGTCTCGCTCGGCGCCGCCACGCTGGTGGGCGAACTCAAGGACGGCGAGGTCAGCGAATACGAAATCCATCCAGAGGATTTCAACCTGGCCATGGTGTCCAACCGCGGACTCAAAGTGGCCGATGCCGCCGAATCGAAGGCGATGCTTCTTGAGGCGCTGGACAACCGCGAAGGCACGCCGCGCGAGATCGTCATCCTCAATGCGGGCGCCGCGCTTTATGCGGCCAACGTCGCGCCCTCGATTGCGGCCGGCATCACGCTCGCGCGCGACACCGTCGCCAGCGGCGCGGCGCGCAGGAAGCTCGACGAATTCATCGAATTCACGCGCAAGTTCTCGGCCTGAAGGCGCGGCGCGATGGCCGACATTCTCGACAAGATACTTGCCACCAAGGCTCTCGAGATCGCCGCCGCGCGCGCGCGGGTGAACGATGCTGCCGTCCGCCAGGCTGCGGCGGACGCTCTGCCTGCGCGCGGTTTCGAACGAGCCTTGCGCGGCAAGATTGCAGCGGGCCGAGCCGCAGTGATTGCCGAGGTGAAAAAGGCCAGCCCGTCGAAGGGCGTGCTGCGCGAACATTTCGTGCCCGCCGAGATCGCGCGCGACTACGCCGCGCACGGCGCCGCCTGTCTCTCGGTGCTGACCGACGTGGAGTACTTTCAGGGTTCGCTCGACTACCTGCGCTTGGCGCGCGCAGCCTGCGATTTGCCATGCCTGCGCAAGGATTTCATGGTCGACCAATACCAGGTGCATGAGGCGCGCGCGGCCGGCGCGGACTGCATCCTCCTGATCGTGGCGGCGCTTCCGCCTGCGCAACTCCTGCGCCTGGAAGCGACTGCGATCGCCCTTGGCATGGCGGTGTTAGTCGAGGTCCACGATGCCGCTGAACTGGCTGTCGCGCTTGACATGCAAACCCCGCTCTTGGGCATCAACAACCGCAATCTGCGCACCTTTGAGACCCGGCTCGCCACCACCCTGGAATTGCTGCCGCGCATACCGGCGGGCAAGCTTGTGATCACAGAGTCCGGAATTCTTGGCGGCGCGGATGTCAAGCGCATGCGCGATCAGGGGGTCAACGCGTTCCTGGTGGGCGAGGCGTTCATGCGCGCGGCCAGCCCAGGAGAGGCGCTGCAGGCCATGTTTGCCTGATGGGGCGCGTTACCCTGTTGTAGCGATCAGCCAGGTTGCTGTTGCGATCAGCCAGGGCGCTGTAGGGATCAGCCGAGAATCCAGGCGCGGCGCAGGCGCGGTGCGCTGCCGTCGGCGTCCGAATCGGCGCAGGCCTTGAGCGCCACCGTCAATTCCGCCTTGCCGAGCCGTACCTCGCGCACGATCAATTCGTCTCGGCGAAACGCGTGGACCTTGACTGCGGCGCCGACCTTGCGCCTGGCTAACAGCGGTTCGAGCGCGCCGTTGCCGACCTTCAGGCCGTCGACGGCGATCATCACATCGCCTGCCGACAGACCGGCTGCCTGGGCGCCGCCGTCGTCAAGCACGTGGGTGAGCCTGACGCCGTCCGGCGCGGCGACGGTGCGTGCGCCCAGCGCGGGCCCGGCTGGGGCGTCGATAGCGAGTTCGATGCCGACTGCCGCCAGCATGGCCTTGAGCGGCAAGTCAGTGGTGCCGTGCACCGCGCTGGCGAAAAACCGGTCGAGCGCGCGCTTCATGGCCGGCGCCACGGCGATGGCCGCCTGATACAACCCGTCCTCCGGCACGCCGACGCCGGCCGCCTCGAAGTGCGCGCCGTAGTGGCGCCAAAGATGGTGCATCACATCGTCGAGCGAGCGCGCGCCGTCGCTGCCGGTTCGCAGCAGAAGGTCCAGGCACAGCCCCACCAGCGAACCCTTGGTGTAGTAGCTGACTATGGCGTTGGGCGCGTTTTCGTCCTGGCGGTAGTACTTGGTCCAGGCGTCGAAGCTGGATTCGGCGACCGACTGCTTCAGGCGACCGCTGCCGCGCAGCACGCCCTGGATGGTCTTGCCCAGCAGTTCGAGGTAGGCGGCTTGATCTATCACCCTGGCGCGCACCAGCATCAAGTCGTCGTAATAGGACGTGAAACCCTCGAAGGCCCACAAGAGCCGCGTGTAGTTTTCCTGCGTGAGGTCGTAAGGCGCGAATGCGGCGGGCTTGATGCGTTTGATATTCCAGGTGTGGAAGTACTCGTGGCTGCACAGGCCGAGGAAGGTGCGGTAGCCCTCGGGCATGCCGGACATGCCCGCATGCGGCAGGTCATTGCGGTTGCAGATGAGAGCGGTGGAGGCGCGATGCTCCAGTCCGCCATAGCCGTCGCCGACTGCCATGGTCTGGAACAAGTAGCGCTTGAACGG
>JAYVST010000757.1:0-1634 GCA_043775255.1 Burkholderiales bacterium | reverse complement strand
GCGGACGCGATCGACAGGCGGCGTCCGCCGGGAAAGGTGAACGGCCCGGACTCTAAGGTCGAGCACTGTTCCTCGAAGGCGATCAATTCCGGCGCTGCCCGGCCGGCCAGCATGCAGCCGATCGTATCGAGCAGGATCACGCGCGCCGCGTTGGCGGCCGGCACATTCGCCGGGCGGGTGGCGCGCAGCGTCGCGGCGGCCTTCAGTGCTTCGGCCTGTGCCTGCCAGACGCGGTCCTCTGCGCTTGGATTCAGCTGCATTGCGTTCCTGGCGGGATCAATCGATTTTCACTTTCGCCGCCGCGATCACCGGCCCGTAACGCGCGTTTTCGGCGTTGATGTGGGCGAGGTAATCGCGCTGGCCGCCGGCCACGACCGTCATGCCGATGTCGCCCAGCCGGGTTTGCACGTCAGGCAGCGCCAGGACCTTGCGGATTTCGGCTTCCAGGCGTTCGACAATGGCGGCCGGCAGGCGCGCCGGGCCGGATACGCCGAACCAGGCGGCCCCTACCACTCCGGGGACGATTTCATTGGTGGTGGGCACATCGGGAAAGGTGCGCGCGCGGGTTTCGCTGGTCACGGCCATGAGCCGCAGGCGGCCGCTGCGGATATGCGGTGTGGCGGTGACCAGGCCGTCGAACATGGCGTCGATCTGGCCGCCCAGCAGGTCGGCGGTGGCTGGCCCCGTGCCCTTGTAGGGGATGTGCACGATGTCGATGCCGGCTTTTTGCTTGAGCAGTTCGCCGGAGAGGAACCCGGAGGAACCGACGCCGGCCGAAGAGTAATTGAACACACCCGGCTTGGCACGCGCCATGGCGACGAATTCCGCCAGGCTTTTTGCCGCATGGCCCGAGCGCACCACGAAGCCGTTGGGAAAGGTGCCCACCAGCGCGATGTGGACAAAATCCTTGAGCGCGTCGTAGGGCATGGTCGCGCGCATCAGCGGCCCCGGCGCGACGCAGGAGTTGGCGGCCATCACCAGGGTGTAGCCGTCCGGCGCGGCCTTGGCGACGAAATCGGTGCCGACGATCGAGCCGCCGCCGGGCCGGTTCTCCACCACCACCTGCTGCTTCAAGGTCTCGGAGAGTCTTTGCGCCACCAGCCGGGCGGTGACGTCGGTGGCGCCGCCGGGCGCGAAGGGCACCACCATGCGCAACGGACGGTTGGGCCAGTCGGCCTGGGCGCGCGCGGCCGGCGCCAGCGCCGCGCCCAGTGTGCCCTGCAGGAACGCTCGGCGTTTCACGTTGGGTTCTCCCTGGGGGCAAGAGGCGGTACAAGATGCACGGCCAGCGCCGGCGCCGCCGCGCAAAGGCCGGCGCTTGCGGGCAGGCCAAGCTGGCGCAGCAGCAGCCAGGCCGAGCAGATGTTCGACGACAGCAGGGGCACCGCTGTCGCGGCTGGGGCCGCCAGTATGGCCGGCAGGGTGATGAGGCCGGTGCCGGAGAGGACGATCGCGTCGTGTCCGGCGCCCACCTGGTCCAAGGCGTGCTGCACTTCTTCGGTGGTCATTTCATAGGCACGAAAGGTTTCCGACATTTTCACCACCTGGGCCACCGTGAGGCCGCCGCCTTCCCAGTACGCCACCGAGCGTGCGGTCAGCCATTGCGGGTAGGGCGAAACCAGGCAAAGCCGTTT
>JAYVST010000756.1:0-3667 GCA_043775255.1 Burkholderiales bacterium | reverse complement strand
GCGTTCATGCCTGCCTCACACGCCCATCACGCCGCGCCAGTGCAGGTACATCGCACGGATCGCCGCTTCGGATATCAGGGTCTCGGACGTGCCGGCCGGCACCGCCGGGTCGAGCGCGACCAGATGCCGGCCCGGGCGCCCGCGCAGCATGCCGTCCTGCACGAACTTGATCGCCTCGTTGTCTTCCAGGCCGAGAAAACCCGCCGGCCCCATCAGGTTGCCCTGGCGCATGCGGTGACGCGTCATTTCCTCGCTGTCGCCTGCATAGCCGAACATGGTCCACACCATGGTGAATTCGTTGGGCCCGCTGGGCACGATCTGGCGCGTGCCCAGGGTGTTCATCTCGCGCTGGACAATGAGATTGGGCCAGATCGTCTGCATGGTCACCGACCAGGGCGAATCGAATTCCTCGATGAAATCCATCATGCGCGGATCGGCCAGTGTCATGCCCTCCTTGTAGGCGCGCATTTCCTTCTTCTTGTCGCCGTCGAGCTTGGAGGCGTCCGACTTGGCCGAGCCCATGGTGCCGTGGCGGCCGCTGGCGTCGCAGGTCATAGACGACTTGTTGCCCGCCACCAGCAGGCCGAAGCTGACCAGGAAGGTGTGCAGCAGGGTGGCGTGGTACGGGTCCTTGAGGTTCTCGTGATACAGCTTCCAGTTGCCCGGCAGGGTATTGCGGTAATAGCCAAGTATGGTCAACGCGCGGCCGTCGAAAGCAGCGTCGAAATCCGCCAGGATCTCCGGCCCCAGGTATTGCTCGAAGGGCTCGATCTGGTCGGCATAGGTGGCGAAAATGACGCCGCCACGGGTGGTGACCTTGAGCTTCTTGAGGCCATGATCGGAGAGATTGAAGTCGGCCGGCATGCCGCCCTTCTTGTCGACACCGCGGCGGAATGGCACGCCTTGCAGGTTGCCCTTGAGGTCGTAGCTCCACTGGTGATAAGGACAGACGAAATCACGGGTCTCGCCGCGATGGCTGCGGCAGAACTCGGCGGCCCGATGGGCGCAGCGGTTTTCAAACACGTTGATGCTGCCGTCGTCCGCGCGCGTGACCACCACCGGCGTCGGGCCGACGTTGGAGCGCTTGTAGGCGCCCGGCCGCGGCACCTCGGCCTCGAGCCCCACGTAGTTCCAGGTGGGGCCGTGGAAAATACGCTCGACTTCGCGCCGGTAGACCTCTTCACTGGTGTAAACCCAATCCGGAATGCGGATCGCGCCTTCGCGAGGCCACAGATGGCGCGCCGCGAAATCGGCGGATTCCCCTACCTCGCCGGCGGGCAGACGTTCAGGTGCATTCATGGTGAATCCTCCTTCATGTAGCCAGGCCGTGTTGCGACCCGTTGCCGATTGTCGCCGCCGGACCCTTCTGCGGGCAGTTCCGCGACGCATCCTGCGTGCTTCAAGCCGCGACGTTCTTGGGTATTATCGTCAATCCGCCTGGCCCATGGGGCATCAACGCCCGCAGCTCGATCAGGTGAAACATATCGACACGGAGCGATTCGCATGGCAATGATACCGCTGGCAAGCAAAGGCAATTTCCTGCACATCTACGATTTCCACGTGTTGCCCGGACGGGAACAGGAATTCATCGACCTGTTCAACGAGTTCGACTACTCCGACGGCAATCCGATGCACAAATCTTCGGCGCAGGTCAAGGACGGCGTGTTGTGCCGCGACACCGAAGACCCGAGCCGCTTCTACCTGATCGCGGAGTGGTCCGACATCATCGAGCATGCGCGCATCCGCAAGATCCTGGCCGAGGAAATCAGGCCCGCGTTCGTGGGTCTGATCGAAGGCAAGAAGTTCGTGCCGCGCTATGCCGAGGTGGTGTGCAGCACGCCCGACCACATCCTCAACAAGGCATCCGCCTAGAGCGGCGGGTCCCATGACCGAACGCACCCTCTACACCTTCTTTCGTTCCTCCACTTCCTTCCGGCTACGCATCGCTCTGGCCTGGAAGGGACTTGACTACAGCGCGCGCTACGTCAACCTGCCCAAGATGCAGCACCGCGAGCCGGCCTATCTGGAGGTCAATCCGCAAGGCTTGATGCCGGCGCTGATCGACGAGGGCAAGCTCTACGCGCAGTCGCTTGCGATGCTGGAGTATCTGGAAGAGCGCTACCCGCAGCCCCCGCTGATGCCGACCGGCATCGACGAGCGGGCCTACGTGCGCATGCTGTCGCAGATCATCGGCTGCGACATCCATCCGCTCAACAACGTGCGGGTGCTCAAGTACCTGCGCGGCCGCTGGAAACTCACCGAGGAAGAGTCCAACGAATGGTATGCCCACTGGATTGCCGAAGGCATGCGCTCGCTCGAGGACACCCTGGTGCATGAAAAGCGCCATGGCCTGTATTGCCTGGGGGACACGCTGACCATCGCCGACATCTGCCTGGCGCCGCAGTTCTACAACGCCGAACGTTTCAAGTGCGACCTGAGCGCTTTTCCGAGCGTCTGTGCGATCAGTGCGCGCCTGATGGCCCTGCCGGCGGTGGTGGCCGCGCATCCTTCAGCGCAGGCCGACGCCACCTGAGATTTTCGCCACTACGCTTCCGCTTGCATCTTTTAGCGATACCGATAAGGATCGAATTGCTGCAATCTCATCAACATCCCATTTCGCACAGCATAGAAGTGGGAACCAAGCGAGCAAAAAAGCAAGCGCACGTCTCGGCATAACGGCCTCGGATTTATTGCCCTGAAAATACCGACTTAACCGGTACACTGATCTCTAGGCTACGGAATTGAAGCGCATCGTTCTCGCTCATGTCATGGAGCACGAACAGCCCGTCGACACCTCGCGTGAAGGATTCGATTCGCAAAGTTTCCGGGTTGATGAGCACGTATTCCCGCAATGAGGACAGTCGGCGATACAGGGCGAATTTCTGGCTCCGGTCGTAACCCTCAGTCGCGGGCGACAACACCTCGATCACCAGCATCGGCGCCTTGAAAATCATGTCGGTGGTGAGGTCCGCCTGGTCGCAGGTGACGAACACATCGGGATACAGGATTGCCTCGTCGGCAACCTGCACCTTCATGCCCTCGTGAAAAACCCGGCACGGCGATCCATCGAGGGCATTGCCAAGATGGCGAACCAGATTGGATACCACGGTGCCGTGGGAGCGCCGGGCACCCACCATGGCGAAGATGTCGCCGCGATAGAACTCGTTGCGCACCTCCTGTGCGTTCTCCCATTCGAGAAACGCTTCGAGCGTGAGCTTTTCAAGCGGCAGTCCCATGATCAGTAGCGCCTTGTGCCAGTGAGAGCATTTCCACTTTACCGGAAATCCTCCGCGCAGCGGAGGACTATGTTGCGCACAACAGGAATGCCTACTGCCCCACTACCGCCCCGCCACGCTCGACGAATGTTTGAAGCAGGCGCACGAGCGGGTGCAAGCTGCTCTATGCGCTGGCCCACAACCTGATGCGCGCGGTGGCTCTGACGTCGGCGATATTCGGCCTTGGCACAGGTACGTCCGCAATTGAGCAACGTCCCGCATGAGCCGATAAAAAGCCGGGTGGAACCCCGGATTCGCCACGCAGCAGGCCAAAAACGTTCGTAATCGAACCGGCGGCCTGTCTCCCCGGCGCGACCCCCGTTGCGTCGATACGGTCAACGCTACTTCACGAAACCAAAATGTTCACAGACTCTGAGCGCAGTGTCTGACGG
>JAYVST010000755.1:0-2281 GCA_043775255.1 Burkholderiales bacterium | reverse complement strand
GTCGAGCGTCGGGACGTCGGGCAGCAAGGGGGAGCGGACCAGGCTGGTAATGGCGAGCGCGCGCAGCTTGCCGCCGCGGATTTGCGCGATCACCGTGGGGGTGTTGAAAAACCCCATGTTCACCTCGCCCGCCATCACCGCCTGAATGCCCTGCGGTGCGCCCTTGTAGGGCACATGGACCAGTTCGGTGCCGGTGAGCTGCGCGAACAGTACGCCGGACAAGTGGTGCGACGTGCCACTGCCGCCGGACGAAAAGGTCAGGATGCCGGGCCTGGCCTTGGCCGCCTCGATCACCGTGCGCGGCTCGCGCGCTTCCGCAGTGGGCGGCACGACCATCACGTTGGAGACGCCGCCGGTTAGTCCGATCGGCGTGAGGTCCTTGATCGAGTCATAGCCTGGTTTGGAATACAGCGCCTGGTTGAACACCAGCGTGCCCTGCGAGGCAAAGCCGATGGTGTAGCCATCCGGGGCGGCGCGCGCGACTTCCGCGGTGGCGATGGTGCCGCCGGCGCCGGCCTTGTTTTCCACCACCACCGGCTGACCCAGCACCTTGGCGAGCCCGTTGCCGACCGTGCGGGAGATGATGTCCGCGGTGCTGCCGGGGGCGAGCGGCACGAGCAGCTTGACTTGTTTGGAGGGCCAGGCTTGCGCGAACGCCTGTGTGGTCACCAGCAAAGGAAGCAGTATGGTCAGGCGGACGATATGTCCACGGACGGTTTGGAAAAGGTGCTTGTTCATGCGATCTCCGTTCTGGACAGGCGCTACCACGTGGATCGAAAAATTGAAGCAGAGAGCATTCCCGCGCCGCTGCGCAAGATTCTTCCTTGTGTCAAGCTTTAGTCTTTCTTGAGGCGTAGCGCGCCGCCTTTGGTTCCGCGGCAATCAACGCAGCGGAACGTATCGGCGGCGAGCGCCGGGTTGCCGGCTTGAACTTGAGCGAAACCTCGACGCGGGAACCGAGCTTGTTGACGATGCCCATCAAGCGGTCGAGAGTGAAACGCCTCAGGTCGGCATTGCGGATGCGCGAGAAGTCAGCGGCGGCGATGCCGGTGCGCTCCTGCGCCTGGCGCACGGTGAGTGCCTGGCGATCCAGCGCCTTGATGATTTCGCAGGCCAGCAAGTCTTTTAGCAGGCGCGCGTCGGCGTCCGGGTAACCGAAATCCCGATAGACATTGCCGCTGCCGTAGATGAGTTCGAGTGGTTCGGGCTTCATCGCAACATCTCCTTCAATCGCTTCAGGCGATCCTTGACCAGATCAATTTCGCGTTTCGGAGTTTTTATGCCGTCCGTGGATTTTTTCTGAAATGCATGCAACACCCACAGCGCCTCGCCAATCTGGACGGCATAGACCACCCGAAACGCGTTCCCCTTGAACGGCAGGGCAATTTCGAATATGCCCGAACCTTGGCCGCTCAACGGTTTGGCAATGTTTGATTTTCCGCCGTTGGCTGCCAAGTTCAACGCAGTGAAGCAGGCGGCTTGTGCGCCCTCGGGGAAAGCCGCGAAAGTCTTGCGCGCAGCGCCGATCCACGCGATGGTTCGAGTATGTACGGGCATTAGGATCGCTAAAATCCAATGTGGTCATATTTGACAACAAATGATCGAAAGTGGCAAGCCCGGCTCATACCCATTGGATGCTACGCCTTGTTGCGGAGCCTCTGGCCTCGACGTTCGATTTCAATATGTACAGAAAGGGAATCGACATGCCCCGTGTCGTGGCTGAAAACAACTGCCGGCTTGCCCTGCGCGTGAGAGGTCATGACAAGGCGACACTCATGCGTGCGGTGGCGCTGGAGCATCCATCGCTGCCGAACGCGAGGCTGTTGAAGGCGGCTCGCCGCATGACCAAACACGCATGAGCGTGCCCGATTGGCGCGGGGTGCCAATCTCGAAGGTGCATGACCGCGAGTCCTTCGATTGCGGGTGGCGCGGGGTGCCAATCTCGAAGGTGCATGACCGCGAGTCCTTCGATTGCGGGGAGGAGGCGCTAAGCGAGTTCCTGCGTAGTCATGCGCGGCAAAGCAACGAGAGAGGCTGCGCGAAAACCTTCGTGGCCAGCCCTTTGGGCGACGCAAGCCGCGTGCTCGGCTTCCAAAGGTGTGCAGGTAGTCAGTCTGCGACGGCGCGCGATGTATGCAGCCTGGCCGCGCCTTCGGCCACCATCGCGGCAATTTCGTCGTCGGAGAAACCGGCCTCGGCGAGAATCTCGCGGGTCTGCTCGCCCAGATGCGGCGCCGGAATCCAGTCGCTGCGTGCGCCGCCGGAGAGCGTGTTGGCAGGG
>JAYVST010000754.1:0-2203 GCA_043775255.1 Burkholderiales bacterium | reverse complement strand
TGAGCGCTTCCACACCTTCTTCGACGATGTCGCCGCGCATGAGCTTGGAGTCGGGTTGCAGGGCGTCGAACTCTTCGCGGTAGGCGCCGATGCCGACGCCCAGCTCCACGCGGCCGCCGCTGAAATGGTCGAGGGTGCAAATCTGCTTGGCAGTGACGACGATGTCCTGGCGCATTGGCAGTACCAGGATGCCGGTGCCGAAGCGTAGCGTCTTTGTGATGGAGGCCAGGTAGGCGTAGGTGACCAGCGGTTCCCAGAAGCGCGGCGGCACCGGGAACTCGGCGCGCACGTAGTTCTGGGTTGTCATGTGGTCGTTGCCCCAGACCGAGTCGTAGCCAAGCTTTTCGGCGGCCACGGCGATCTTGACGACGTTCTCGGGGTCGGAGAAGGGAATGGGGTAAATGAGGCCTTCCATTCCCGTCGGCAGTCCGGCGCTTACTCGCATGTGCGTGACCTTCGCTTGGGTTGTTTGGTGAGGATTGACCGCGGGACATTTCGCTGCTGGCAAAGCGCCAGGCGAGTGCTCCGGGTCGGGGTGCGGTCCGGCAATGTTGCCACACACACCCGACCTTAAATCCCGAAGGCAGGATTGCGATGCCTGAATACTTGCTGCGCAGTTTTCCGCGCCGCCCCTGCCACCTCGCCGCAGATGTCCACCTCGCCGCAGATGTCCACCTCGCGGCAACTGTCCACCTCGCGGCAGATGCCGGCGGCGCCTTTTTCCGGCCCCAGGTCCATGATACGTACTCCCTGGTTCAGAAAATAGTCGAAAGGGCCGGGCGCGACCGTTAAGAATATTGGGTGTAAATAGGTGTGAAATTGGGTACCTTCATCCATAAATGGTTGTAATTGGGTGTAATATTGGATGTATGCTGCGGTCAGACACTCTCCAGATCACCCCGGAAATCTTGAGCCTGATCGCCAGGATCGACGAGTTCAAGGGCGCCTGGCGGGCTTTGGGCACGCTCGCGCCGGACCGCTTGTCCGCACTGCGGCGGGTGGCAACGATCGAGAGCATCGGCTCTTCTACCCGCATAGAGGGCAGCAAACTCTCTGACCGCGAGGTCGAGCGCCTGCTCTCGAACCTCGACCTCAGGTCATACGCCACACGCGACGAGCAGGAAGTGGCCGGCTATTCCGAATTGACGGACCTGGTTTTCGCCTCGTGGCAGGACATCCGTTTCAGCGACAACCACATCAAGCAACTACACCAGACCTTGCTTGGCCGTAGCGAGAAAGACGAATGGCATCGCGGCAATTACAAGACCCACCCGAACCACGTGGCCGCCTTCGACGAGAACGGCGCGCAAATCGGCATCGTCTTCCAGACCGCCACGCCCTTCGACATCCCGCGCCTGATGAGCGAACTATTCGCTTGGATGAAAACCGAGCGTGAATCGAAGCAGTTGCACCCGCTCCTCATCATCGCGATAACCATCGTCGTGTTTCTGGAAATCCACCCCTTCCAGGACGGTAATGGTCGCCTGAGCCGCGCGCTCACCACCCTGCTGCTGCTGCAATCCAGCTACGCCTACGTACCCTATAGCTCGCTTGAAAGCGTGATCGAACTCAACAAGGAAACCTACTACCTCGCCCTGCGCCAGACCCAGGGCAGCATTCGCACCAAAACGCCCGACTGGCAACCGTGGCTCACGTTCTTCCTGCGGTCTCTGGCCGAGCAGGTGCGACGCCTCGAAGCAAAAGTCGAGCGGGAGAAAGTCGTGCTGGCCGCGTTGCCGGCGCTATCGCTGTCAATCGTGGAGTTCGCTCGCGAACACGGACGCGTGACCATCGGCGAAGCGATGCGTTTGACGCAAGCCAGCCGGAATACGCTGAAGATGCATTTTCGGTCGCTGGTGGAGCGAGGAACCCTCACGCAGCGGGGAAGCGGGCGCGGGGTTTGGTATGAGTTGCGCTAAACCAAGCAGACGAGTTGCCACCGCCGGAGGTACTGAGCTCCGGATTGATTGAAAGCGAGTAGTGTCGTAACATACAAACATTCAAAACGTAAAGGAAATGGCGTGGCCATTCAAACGTTTTCAAGCCGGGAATTCACGCGCGACGTTTCTGCGGCAAAACGCGCTGCTGCGGACGGCCCGGTGTTTATCACCGATCGCGGCCGACCCGCCTTCGCGCTACTGAAGATCGAGGACTACTTTCGGATCGCCGGCAATGGCGAAGGAACGCTGTTGGAGATCATGGA
>JAYVST010000753.1:0-2142 GCA_043775255.1 Burkholderiales bacterium | reverse complement strand
GTCGTTCAACCATGCCGAAGGCGCTTTCAACGCCAGGCCGATCTACGAATACACCTGGGGTCACACGACCTTGCAGGTGTTGAACGACGACCCGTCGGTCACCTACCTGATCTGCATATTCCGCGGCGCCGACCCCTTGGAGCAGGTGCGCATGATCCACGAGCGCTTCGGCGCGGAAGCGCCGCTGCATCTGGAAATGAAGCGGATCAACGGCCAGATGGCGGTGGAAGGGATTCCGGTGATCCGCTATGCCGGTCAAGACCAGGTGGAACGGCTCTCCCATGCCTTCGAGGAACTCGGCGTGAAGATCGCCAACCCGCACACCTACTTTTTGCAAAACGGCGGCATGCACAAGATCGACGATGCGCAGATCGCCTTCAAGCGCGCCACCGACCCGTACAGCCTGATGAACCCGGGCAAGATTGCCGGGTTCGACGAGATCGAGGGCGCCCCTGGCGGCGCCGGACACATCCGCGCCAGCGGCTGGGCCTACTGAAGAATCCATCCGTGCAAGCGCTCGAAAAACTGGCCGGTGCATTGGCCGGCATCACCCTGCTGCGCGAGGCCGGTGACCTGACCCGCCTGTCGCGCGATTTCTACTGGTTCAGCCCCGTGCTCAAGGCGCTGCTGGACCACAAGCGCGCCGATCTGGTGGCGTTGCCGGCCACGCAGGAGGAGGTCGTGCGCGTGGTGGCCGCCTGTGCCGCGGCCGGCGTGCCGCTGACGCCGCGCGGGCTGGGTTCGGGCAACTACGGGCAGGCGGTGCCGCTGGCGGGCGGGGTGGTGCTCGATTTGTCGAAGCTGAACCGGGTGTTGTGGACCCGCGCGGGCGCGGCCCGTGCCGAAGCCGGCGCCCGGCTGTCCGAGATCGACAACCAGGCGCGCAAGAACGGCTGGGAGCAGCGCATGCTGCCTTCGACCTTCCGCGGCTCCACCATCGGCGGGTTTTATTGCGGCGGCGGCGTCGGCATCGGCTCGAACAACTACGGCATGTTGAAGGACCCCGGCAACATACTCGGTGTCAAGGCGTTGTCGATGGAGCCGCAACCCCGCATGCTCGAATTTCGCGGCCGCGACGCGGTGGACCTGCACCACGCCTATGGTGTCAACGGCGTCGTGCTGGAAGTCGAACTGGCCATGGCGCCCGCGCTGCCCTGGGTGGAGTTCATCGTCAGCTTCGGCGGCTTCAACGAAGCGGTGGCGTTCGCCCAGGCGCTGGGCGAATCCGACGGCATCGCCAAGAAGGGCATCTCGGCGCACCAGTGGCCGCTGCCGCGCAGCTACCGGCCGCTCAAGGATGTGCTGGTCGAAGGCGAAAGCGTGGTCATGACCTTGGTGGCCGATTACAACGAAGATGCCTTCACTGCCATGGTCGCCGCCGCCGGCGCCCGCGTGGTGTATCGCAACGACCCGCGCGGCGCCGGTTCCAGACGCCTTACTGTGCAGGAATTCATGTGGAACCATGCGACCCTGCACGCGATCCGTGAAGCCGAAGCGGCCGGCGCTGCCCCCGGCGCCGCAGGCGGCATCACTTATCTGCAGCTCGGCTATCCGGCCGGGCGCAACCTTGAACTGGTGCGCCGCATCGACGAGATTTTCGGTGCAGAGGTGGTGCAGCATGTGGAGTTCATTCGCGTCAGGGGCGCGGTGACCTGCAGCGGCCTGCCGATCGTGCGCTGGAAGGATGAGGCGCGGTTGCGCGAAGTCATGCGCATGCTCGAAGGCGAAGGCGTGTACATCGCCGATCCGCACACCTGGGTGGTGGAGGATGGCGGCAAGAAATCGATCAACCCGCGCCACGTGGCGTTGAAGGTGGCGATGGACCCTGCCGGGTTGCTCAACCCGGGCAAGCTGCGCGCCTGGGACGAGCGCGACGTGCAGCAGAAGAAGAGCGTGTTCTGGGATTCATGAAGTCCGCTGCAGCGCGGCGCTGGTGTGCCGCATCCGTCGCCGTGTCAAAACGGTACCGGCGGGCCGTGCCAGAGGTCATCGCGCGGCAGCGCCCGCTCAAGCGCCTCATGCGCTTCGCACCAGCCGTCGCAGGCATTGCGCCCGTGCCGGCCGCGCAGCAGGTTGAGCCAGGCTTTGCAGCGCGCATAGCGGGCGAAGAAACGCAATACGGCCGCGCGTTCGGCATTGCCA
>JAYVST010000752.1:0-2109 GCA_043775255.1 Burkholderiales bacterium | reverse complement strand
TGGACTCCGGGGTCCAGCCTTCGGAGCGGTGCACCGAGCGGATCGGCCGGCTTTGCGAGAACAGGAAAAGCTCGTTGGCGCGCACGCCGAAGACCTGGCCGGTGACGCCGGCGGCGGCGTCGCTGGCGAGGTACACGGCCAGTGGCGCGATTTTCGCGGTCTCCATCGACTTCAACTTCTCGACCCGCGCCTTCTGGTCCGGCGTCTCGGTCGGAATCGAGCCGATCATGCGGCTCCAGGCGAAAGGCGAGATGCAGTTCGAGCGCACGTTGTACTTGGCCATGTCCATCGCCATCGATTTCGACAGGCCGACGATGCCCAGCTTGGCGGCCGAGTAGTTGGCCTGGCCGAGGTTGCCGATCAGGCCCGAGGTGGAGGTCATGTTGATGTAGCTGCCGCGATTCTCGCTCTTGAAATATGGCGCCGCCGCGCGTGCGACGTAGAACGAACCGTTCAGGTGCACGTCGATCACCGCCTTCCATTCCTCGATGCTCATGTTGAAGAAGAAGCGGTCGCGCAGGATACCGGCGTTGTTGACCACGCAGTCGATTCGGCCGAAGCTGTCGATCGCGGTCTTGATGATGTTGTTGGCCGCGTCCCAGTCGGCCACGCTGTCGGTGTTGGCCACCGCCACGCCGCCGGCGGCCTTGATCTCGTCGACCACCGTCTGCGCGCGGCTCACATCACGGCCTTCGCCACTGACCGATGCGCCCAGATCGTTGACCACCACCTTGGCGCCGTTGGCCGCCATCGCCAGCGCGAAATCGCGCCCGATGCCGCCACCGGCGCCAGTCACCACCACCACCTTGCCCTCAAGCATTTTCGTCATTTGCATTTGTCTCCGTGATTGCACATCGGTGCGCGACTCCCGCGCAGCCCGAACGAAACGCATTTTTGCATATGCCGGCCGGCCGCGCCTGAAGCGGCGCGCGCCGGACGTGCGTGTGCTGGATCTGCTTGTGCAGGCTGTGGGCGTGCGCCTGTAGGTGTGCGCCTTTGCGCGTGCGCAGGACGCAGCGTTCAGGAAGCAGATGGCAGTGAAGTCGATGAGCGGCACGGGCAAGCGGCGGTAGACTGCTCTTTTCCGATTCATCCTTCCTTTCCCGGCAAAGGCGTCCTCACTATGAGCAACGACCAAGGTTTTCTCAGGAACTGTTGGTACATGGCCGCCTGGGACCATGAGTTGATCGACGGCAAGTTGCTCGCGCGCACCATCCTCGAAGAGCCACTGCTGCTCTACAAGGGCGACTCCGGACGCGCCGCGGTGCTGGACAATCGCTGCTGCCATCGCGGCGCGAAGCTCTCCAACGGTCGTCTCGAGGGCGACTGCGTTCGCTGTATGTACCACGGCCTGAAGTTCGACGCGAGCGGCCGCTGCGTGCAGATTCCGGGGCAGGACAACATTCCGGCGAAGCTGGGTGTGCGGAGCTATCCGGTGGTCGAACGGCAGCACCTGATCTGGGTCTGGATGGGCGCAACCGAGAAAGCCGATCCGGCACTCATCCTCGACATCCCCTACCTCGACGACCCGGCCTGGCGCGGCATTCCCGACTACATGCACTACCAGGCCGACTACCGGTTGATCGTCGACAACCTGTCGGACTTCTCGCACCTGGCCTTCGTCCACACCCACACCCTGGGCGGCTCGGAGGAGTACGCGTTCAAGACCAAGCCGGTGGCGGTGGAGCGCTTAGAGGACGGCTTTCGCGTCGAGCGCTGGGCGATGAACGGCAAGCCGCCGCCGTTCCATCGCAAGGTGGTGCGCGATGACGCGTCGCTCGACCGACGCAACATCGGACGCATGCATGTGCCGGGCATTTTCTTCCTGGAGACCCTGTTGTCCCCTGCCGGCAGCGGCGCCGAGACTGGCAACTTCAGAGGCGCGCGACAGTACCGCAACTGCCAGTTCTTCACCCCCGAGACGCGCGGTAGCACGCATTTCTTCTGGAACTACCTGCACGACTACGACCTCGACAACCCCACCATCGCGCTGTCGCTGCACGACAGCATGGTCGAAGGGTTCCTCGAGGACAAGTTCATCATCGAGGGGCAGCAGGAAGTGCTCGATGCCGACCCCGGTTTCAAGATGAACGCGATCGTGGCCGACGC
>JAYVST010000751.1:0-6650 GCA_043775255.1 Burkholderiales bacterium | reverse complement strand
AGGCGGATTGAGCGATCGGCGCTTCAATCGCAGAGCCGGTCGTTCGATTGCGCAACATGAAAGCGCGGCCATGGCGCAGGTGAGCGCGACGGCCAGGGCAGCGCTCGGCATTGCGAGTACAAGAAGAAGATTGATCACCGGCAAGTGCCATACGTAGACGCCGTAGCTGACATCCCAAGGCATGCGCGCCACCGGCAAAGCGAAACCGCACCAAAGCAGCAACCCCGCAAAGCACAGGAAGTAGCCCATGCCCAGGCGATTGCCGGAAGCGCTGAACCAGACGCCGTCGCCCTGCATCGCCATCACGATCATCGGGATGGCCAGCCATGGGGCATGTTTCAGCCAGCGCTTGACATGGTGGAAATGCGTGCCGGCGAGAATGCCGAAACCGAACATCCACCCCCAGGCAAGCGGCGTCAGCGCGACCACGTCGTAGACCGTCTTGTTGCGATAAATCGCACCGACCCAGTAGAGCGGGCCGACGGCGTAGACCAGGAAGGACGCGGCCATCAGGGCAGGCAGCGCGTAGCGATAGCGGCGCTCCATGGCGATGACCAGCGGCACGCAGGCATAGAAGAGCATCTCGACCGTCAGGGTCCAAAGCGCGCCGTTGACAACGCCGGTGCCGACGTCACGAAACAATGCGGGGTTGTACGCCTGCCCCAGCGTGATCTGCGCCAGAAACCAGACGGCGTAGGTCGGAAAACGATCAAACAGGTCGCGCCCGCCATGTGCGACCAGCGCGACCGCCGCCCCACCTATCGTGGCGAACACTAAGCCCGGGAAAATACGCAAGCATCGATTCTCGACATAGTGCCGGCCGGGTGCGTTGCGACAGGACGCATAGACCAGCATGCCACTGATGAAAAAAAACGCGGGAACCCCGGGAAAATGCCGGATGATGGTCGGCAACGCAAAGTCCAGATGGGCCGCCAGATGGACCAGGACGACCTGTAGCGCGCCGGCTAAGCGCAGCCAATCGAGGTTGTTGTCGCGCGGGAAGGAGGGCGCAACCCGGTCGCGGGATTCGAGCAGCATCGGTTGACTATGTGAAGTTTGCACCCATTCCCGCCCGGTCGACCGCATCCCGGGCGGGGCGAGGCTCGCTTGGCGCTATCCAGACCGAATGCGCAAACCCGATCCCCCTAAAACGCCGCGTTGACCCCGGTAAGAAGCACGTTCGAGTGCGCCCCCCGGTTTGCGCCGAGAGAACCGACAAACTGGAAAGGCACGAAACCGTTGACGTTGACGAACTCGCCAAACAGTTTCACGCTCGGGGTCAGAAAGCTGGCGACGCCTATCACGAACTGGTCCTGCCGTTCCCAGGGCGCGCCCTTCGGCCCGGTGACGAAGCGGCTGACCTCGGCCGACAGGAACACATCCTGATTGCCGAAACTGGCGCGATAGCGCGTGCCAAGACTCCAGCTTGTCACCTTGCTGACGGCAAACTGGCTCAACGCGGGATTGAACGTCCCGGCCCATGCTTCGAGCGTCTTGGCGTATTCGGCACGCACCGTCCAGCGATCGGTCTTGAGCTCGCCGTAAAGATCCACCGCCGGATTGGTCTGCTGACACACACCGAAATGCGCCGCCGGGAAGCGTTGACAGTAGATCGTGCCGCGCTGGTAGGAGGCGCCGGCCAGGAGACTGCCATTGCCGTCGAACTTCCAGGTATAGCCGGCATTGGCCGCCGCATTGTTCAACTTGCTGGGCACATTGGTGTTGTCGACCGGCGTGTTGGCGCCCCTGAACTGCGAGCCGCCCTGAACCGCCATCACGGAGACATTCAAGCCACCGCTGCTGTACCCGACCTGCATGCCGTTTGCCAGCCCGCCGAAGGCATGCCAAACGGTCGAGGCGGAAAACGGGTTGACGGTATCGGTCAATCCGAAAGGCGTGGCCATCTTGCCCAGACTGGCATAGAACGGCGAGCGATCCAGATTGCCCAGCAACACATAACCCTGCCGCAGTTGCAACTGATTGCGCGCCAATGCGGTGTTGTTGCCGGCGCCAAAACTCTGCTCCGGGTCGTAGAGAATTTCGCCATAGGTCGTCACCCAGGGTCCGAGTATGCCGGTGAAGCCCAATTGCGCCGAATGGATCGCGGCTTCGGAAGCATTGCGCCCGACCTGGTTGCCGGGCTGGCGCATCAAGTAGCCGAATTGACCATTCGCATTCGCGCTTTGCGCATCGACCACCGCAGTGACCGCGCCGCCGATGGTCAGGGAATTCTCCGTCAGCATGCCGGCCCTGCGCCCTTCAAGAAGGAGCAACTGTTTTCGATTGATGTTGGTGGTCGGGTCGAGCATCTTGAAACTGTATTCGCTATTGAGCGCGATGCCGTTGACGCCGGACCCGCCGGACCCGCCGGACAATTCACCCACCGGCGCGGCAGCAGGCGCGGCTCCAGCCGTCGATTCGACATGCGCCGCTTTCGCGCCAGGCTGTCCTGCGGCAAGTTTTCCGACCTGTTCCTTCAGCGTACGATTCTCGGCCTCCAGCCGCTCGACCTTGGCGGCGAGTTCTTCCAGGGTGATGGCATGACTGACGCCCACAGTCAATTGCAATCCGGCGCCGAACGCGCCGGCGGCGATCGCTTTCACCGCAAAACGGAGACGAATTCTTTGGTTTGTCATTTGCGACGATGTTGATATTGCTGTTGATTTCTGCAAAAAATACTGCAGCCCCAAGACGACAGTGTAGCAATCAATGCGCGCCGCGCTTGAGCGGTTTTGACGCAAGTCAATCTTGCATCGTCGGCGGCTGCTACCATCAAGCGCATGCTTGGCGAAAACTCAAGTTGTTCGATGACCTCATACCAATTGGGACCAATCGCAATCCGGCGGACCGCAGCGCTGCTTTGGCTGTGGGCCAGCCTGTTGGCGAGCCAGTGCTTCGCGAACGACCCATGCCAACAACCGCGTTTCACCGAAAAGGCGCCTGAAGAATATCTTGCCCGCGCAAATCCGGTAGCCGCGTCTGCGGAATCGATCGGCGCAGGCGAAACACTGTTCAGGAGCAATTTGCGTGGCGCTGCGTGTGTCGCATGCCACGGCCAGAAAGGCGACGGGCGCGGTCAATTGTCAGCCATGTTCAAACCGCCACCGCGCGACTTCACCTGCGCCAGAACCGTCAAGGACATTCCTGCCGGACAGCTGTTCTGGGTGATCAAATTCGGCTCGCCGGGAACCGCAATGCCGCCCAACCGGCATTTGAGCGATGAGGATGTCTGGCGCATCGTGATTTACCTGCAGGATCTGGCCAAGGGTTGACGCACCCCTGTGCCGGGTTCGACCGACGTAACCCGCGCCACACGCAAGTATTGGAGGACTCATTGCGTTGACACACCCCGCGCCAGTTCGACCGACGTAACGGACGGGTCTTCAAACCGGGGGCTTCAAACCGGCGCGCCGCCTTCACCTGACCCGGATCGAGTAAGCGCCACCACCGCGGTCGACTCCGATCAGTCCCAGCAGGGGCGCCAGTTGCGCTCGCTCCGGCGCGGGCAGAAAAGCCTCGAGTTGCCCCTGCGGAGCAGCGCCTTTGGTCCAGGACAGTTTGCCGTCGATTCGCAATGGCCCGGCGGCGGTGGCAACCTCGGCATGTCCGCCGCGCGCGTCGTTTTCCAGCCGAACCACATAGCTTCCCACTGGCCACAATGCGGTCATTGCGAAGCCGGCGTTGGACCACAGCACCCTGCCGGCACCGGTGACTTCACCATTGGCTACGACCAGGCTGGCGCCTTCGACGCGAACCTCCCCGGCCGGTCGCAGCACCGCGATGCGCGGCAAGGCAAGGCCCAACGCTGCGGCGGGAAGAACGAGCTCAAGTGCGTCAATTTCCAGTTTTTTCCAGGCCAGAGTCACGCCAACGGTCTTGACGCCGGTTGCGGCAGGAAACTCGAACAGCAGGCGTCCCGGCGCGCGCCACGCGGGCCTCCAGCGCCAATCGGCATCGAGCCCCACGGCGCTGCGCCTTTCCGGGTCGCGCAGCTCGATCCTGCCGCTGCCCGACCAAAGTGTTCCGCGCGCTTCGGCGACTCGCATGCCGCCGTTACTGGCTGAGGCGAGAACATGGTCAAGGAGTGCGGCCGGTAGCAACACAATCAAGGTGATCGCATACGCGAAGCCGCCGCCGATGAGTGCACGCAACCACCTGCTCGTTGATGCGGCCAACGTCAGGATCTGCTCAGGGAAAAAACCGCAGTCGCGCTCACCAAGCCCGCGCCCGGCGCCGCTTCGATGCGGCACGACTCGACCCACATGCGACGTGCCTCGAGGGCGGCCACCCAGGCCAGCCAATCGGCGAAGGCGACCGTCCCGAATATCACCTGCACCCTGCTTTCGTCGAGAACGTCGATTCGAACCAGCGCCCCTGATATGCCGGCTGCCTGCGCCAGCGACTGCGCCACCGCCCGCAGATCCGTGACCGGCGTCCCCGCCGGCCTGGCCTGCCGCAAGCGGCCGATTTCCGCAGCCTGGCCATCCAGAACGCGTGCCTGTTTCAGCAGCACGGCCACGCGCGCGTCCAGGCTGGCCCGCGCCCGATGCGCGCTCCCGGCAAACCAGACGTACCCAACCAGGGCTAGGCCGGCCAACCCGAACATGAGATAGCTGGCGCCGGGGCGCCTGCGCAACCATTGCCGCGCGCGCTCAATACTCATGGCATGCGCGCGACCAGCACTACCGTACGCGCGCCGGCGGCAGGCGCGCCGGACATCGGTTCCACTGCAAAACCGACCTGCTCCAAGCGAGCGACGACCGGACGTAGCGCCGTGGGGTCGATGCCGGCGATCTCCAGTCGCAAGCGCCCCCCTTCATAGGAAAGCGTTCGCAGGCTACCGGCGGGCAATGCGGTCAGCGCACGCGCGGCGTGTTCCGCAGCAGGCCTGAAATCCGCCGCATCCGCCTGCCCTGCGGCATGCCGCGCTTCGGTCAACTTGCGCCTCATCTGCAGGACCGGATCGGCGACCGCAACGGCTTCGGGATACACCGCGCGAAAGCTCGCCTCCATCCGAACGCGTGTTTCGCGCGCTTCACTGGCAAGCCGAGCCCAATCCACCGCCTGCGCAACGCCATGGAAGGCGAGCGCCGCCGCTGCGATCCATGCCGCGCCTCTGAGCCGAGTGGCAACGCCGGCCATGGACTTCCAGCGCGATCCGAAGCGAAACAGCACCGGCACACCGTCGCTGGCGGCACGGCGCCAATCCCAGGTCTCGCCTGCCTGTACCGGCAGTCCGAGCAGGTTTGCCCATGCGATAGCATCCGGCGCCGCCCCGTCGGTCGCAGGAAATACACGAAGCGCCGCGGGTTTGCCGTACTCGCCGCTGCGCAACGCAAGCTGGAGCGCCAGTGGCGGACTGGTCGCGCTGCCGCTGTCGGTTGCGGCGCCCTCAAATTCGCCGGTGCGCAGGAATCCCTCCCTGCCATCCCAGGCCAGGCTCCAGCCGCCCTCGACCTGCGGCAGCAGCAAGGACTCGCAGGTCACGTCCACCCGGCCCGCGCCGGCCTGAAGCATGGCCTCCTCCCATTGCCGGAGGTATGCGCGCCCGATCACGGCCAGGACCTGCTCCCCAGCGCACGTTCCGAGGTTGATCACCTGCTGCGCCTCGGGCTCGCCAAGCGTTTCTTCCTCGACTGCGAATGCCAGCAATTCGCCGGCCGGACGCGCGTTGCCGGGCGGCAGCCTGACCCGGGTGAAGCGCACCTGTCCGGCGCCGATGACAAGTTCGATGCGGTCGGCGGGCAGGGGCAGGTCGGCAATATCGCCCTCTCCGGTCTGCGCGCTGCGCCCGGATTCGCGCAGTACCCAACTGCATCGCCCAACGCTTTCGCCCGGCGTGGCAAGGACGCGCAAAAGCCTCATGAGGCGCGCCGCCAGACCACGGCCGGCCAGCGCGCCGCCTCGCGCGCCAAAAGCGCACTGACGCGCGCCTCGACCTCACCCACCGAGGCCCGCGCACGCACCAGGAAATAGTTGCTGCCCACACTGATGTCGGCCGCGTCCACCAGCAGCCCGCGCGGCAGGCGCCTGACAAAATCGGCCGGCACGGCAAAATGGGTTGCGCTGCGCGCCGCCACCAGCGCATGCGCTTCATCGAGCCGCATGCCGTCGACCTGCATCGCCAGGACTTCCGCCGGCGCCGTGTTGACGTTCACCGGGGTGGCCACGGGCAAGGCGCTGACGAAAGGGCGCAGACGCGCGCGTACGCCCTCGTCGTAGCCCCGCACCGATGCAAGCTCGCCGACATCGGCGAGTCTCTGGTTGGCCGCCAGATAAGGCGTCGACAAGCCGAGGTAGTAGGCATCTTCCGCTCCCCCATGCGCGCGCGGATCGCCATCGGCATCCATCCAGTCGGCCAGCGCCTCGGCCAGTTCGGATGGCAGGTCGAGCAGCGCCAAGAGACGCCTGAAGCGAACCATCTGCGCAGGCACGGCCGTGCCGCCCTGCACCAGGTTGTTCAGGTTGAACAATCCCTGCTGGTCTTCAATGGTGCCCGACAAGCGGCCGCCCTCGATCGCGACCGGGGCCAATTTCGCCGCCCATGCCTCGCCGGCATGATCCACCGCCGATGCCAGCCCATCCTGATAAAGGAGCGCGCGGGTCCAGTCGAGGCCGGCACGAACCGCCAGTTGCGCCTGCGCCATATC
>JAYVST010000750.1:0-3064 GCA_043775255.1 Burkholderiales bacterium | reverse complement strand
CCGGTGGACATCGCGCCTATCGTGCTGAAAGCAGCCAAGGCCAAGGCGAAGGAGGAAGATGCGGCGCTGGCCGGCATCCGCAAGGGTAAGGTCGATCGTCGCTGGGTGGATGCCGCACTGAAGGCCCGCGGCTGCGATTTCTGACGGAAACGCCGCTGTGGGCAGCGGCGGCGCCGATGCGCCAGCGTACCGTTTTCTCAGGGTCGCGCCGCGCGGATGAATACAGCCAGATCCGACAAGCGATGACCCCAAAAAATCGCAACCGGCGTCTCCTGGGCGGTGATGACGTATTGCGGCTTGAATACGCCGCGCAACGCGGCGCCCGCAATGACAAGCTTTCCGAAATTGCCGGTCCAGCCATTGGCATTCTTCACAACTTCCTTGTTCAGACGCTTACGGCTGTTGATCTCGGAATTCGACGATTTGCATTCGATTGCCAGAATAATATTGTTCGGCAAGCCGATCACGAAATCCCCGTTGTCCGCACCAAGGGTCGCCCCGCGCATGAATTCGCCCGCTTTTGGCGCCGCTTGGCGGAAATTGCCAAGCGTGATCGACCCTTTTGGCGCTGGCGCCTGAATGAATTTCAGATCGATCAGAAGCAGGTTTTGAACGGCGCCTTCAAGGTGCTCCCTTTCGTCCCCGCGGCGTCTGGTTTGAACACGCTGTATCGCCGCTGCGACCGTTGTGGCCAGATTCGCAGCCTTGACGGCGCTTGCCGCTGGCTTGGCGTCTGACTTGAGCCATGGGAATCGCTTCGTGTCCAGACCGGTTTTGATGAGCGCAGAGAGGTCGGCGGCCAGCGTTGCGCTTTTCCTGATTGCCGTTGGCGAAACCTTTGTATCCAGCAGGGTATCGAGATCGTCTTCCGAGATTGGCGGCGCAAGGAGGTATCTGAGCGCGGTGAACTTGGCAGGGTTGGCGCATATCGCCGCCAACAATTCCGGAGACGGTGCTGTACGGGTGAGTTCAGGCAGTTTGGCGATGACGAACTCAACCGCGCCCTTTATAGCGTCGAACTCGTTCTCATAGTCGATCTTCGGGGCATCGAGACGGCGCAGTCGGAAATCGGCGCGCGCTCTTGCGCATTCGAATTCAATCTCCGCAGGCGACCAGTTCGCAGGCTTGCGCGGCTCAGGCGGTGGCATGTCGCATGGCGCATATCTCAGATCGATCCGGAATATACAAGCGCATCACTTCCGAGGGCTCGAACTTCGTGAGTCCGCCGGCATACACGCGCCCGTCATCCTGGCGAACGTTTTGGTTAAGCCACGCTACGAGCGTTCGCATGTACGGTTCATCAATTTGCGCACCTTCGCGCGGATAGAGACCATGTGCCACGTTGATCAGTCTGGCGCCGGCGAGGTTTCGCGCGAACACCGGCGGCCTGCGCCCCATGTAAGTTACAACTATGGGGGCCGGATCCTTCAGTTTCACCCGCCACCAAGGTGAACGATGTTCGGCGATATAGGACTTGTCGGCGCCCAAGGATCGAGCCCAGGCGATAAAGGTGTTTACCTTGTGGCGCTCAAGGCTATCCATGTCGTCGAGTTCGACCGGCAGGTCGACGACCGATTTGAGATATTCGGTCGAATCGATCATGGCATTTGGCGCCCGAACGATATCGCGAGCATCCGTAATGCAAGGGTACAGATGCTTCAATGGCAACTCGGGACTGCCGGGTTGATGCACCCAGACCCTGTTCAACCCTGTGACCTGCCCGCGCTGTACCTTGAAAATCTCGCCAAGTTCAATGTGCCCGTCAGGGCGGGATCGATTGCGGTTACGAACCAGAATCGTCCACTTTGGTTCGTCGCGGGCAACCTGTTGCCGGATTTGATGCCCACCGACAAGCGCGTCCAAGTCGCCTTCGGCATTGATCTCGCGGAATTCGATTTCGGTTTGTCGGGAATGGGGCGCAAAACATGTGATCGAAGCCGACACCATCGCATCCTCGAAAACCGGGATGCTGGGCGACACGACAAAAACCGACTTCCCGCCGAGCCCGTCGGTCAGTAAATCGCGTAGAGCCTGGCCGTATTTCACGTCGAGCCACTCCGACGCGGTCACAAAGCACCCCAGATCGCCAGCGCGCGACAGTTCCAGCGTTTTCAGGAAAAAATGCAAATGCAGTCCCGCAAGCTGACTGCCGGAGTGTCCTAGGCGGCGCAGCGAATCCGCATACCATTGCTTCCACGCCGGTTCGATATCGTGATGGCGCACGTACGGCGGATTGCCGATGAAAACAGTCCGGCCGGCCACCGCCGGCAACGACACCTCCCGGTAGTCGGCAACAACGATGTCGAGACGGTCATCCAAGCCGAGAGCGCATGCGTTCGCACGTAACAGCAGCGCAAGGCAGGGGTCCCGCTCGACTGCGATCGCGGTCGCGGAATGGAACTTGCGCAAGCCGTACAGCACATAGCGCCCGGAGCCTGCGCCGGGGTCAACAATTCTGGTGACCATGGTCGATTGGCGGCCGACCCAATCGAACATGCCGCGTACAAGTTTCAGTGGCGTGAACGTCTGGCCTTGGGCGCGACGCGCCATTGGACTGTTGAGCCGGCAATACGCGCTACCCAACGGATCGAAACCTGCGCGGATACTTGATTGAGCCGCTTCGACCAAGTCTGGAAACGGCATTCCGAAATCAAACCCCGGATGGAGCGTTTCGTCTTCCGTCTGCGGGGGTTCGTTGGCCAAATGCTTGACCACCCGAAGAAGAATGCCCGGCAGAAGAAGCTGGTCCAAGGATGAAGGGAAGTTCATGCTGATTTAATATACAGTATCTGGTTGCGCGTGGCGTTTACGACGGACGCATGACAGTGCCTTCGCATTGTTTGATCCGACGCTGCGGAAGGACTGCAAGGCATTCGATTGAAACTACTGCGTCAATATTGGCGCCACGTGATTCAAGGAAACTCGTCGGGCGCGGGTTCCGGTAGTAACGCCGCAGCCGGCGCCTACGCCTTGAGCCGATAGCCGGTCCGGAAGATCCAGGCCACGATCGCCAGAGACGCCGCGAGAAACAGCGCGGTCATGCCAAGGCTCAAGGCCAAGCTTA
>JAYVST010000749.1:0-1912 GCA_043775255.1 Burkholderiales bacterium | reverse complement strand
GCGGCGCCGTCGCGGTCAAAGGTCGTGAAGCTGAGCTCGTTGCCACGCAGGCGCGCGCCGATCACGTTGACCGGGCGGCCGGCGCGCTCGCCCCTGGTTTCGAGCATCTGGTGCTTCTGGTCGATATGGAGGCGCAATTCGTCGCCGGTGCCGGCGATTTTCCAGGCGCCGCTCACATCGGCCGGCACCACCCACAGGTAGCCAGTGCGCCCCTCGACGCGGATGATCTCGTCGGGCTCCCAGTCGTCGAGGTTGAACTGGTGCGAAACGATGCGGGTCCCGGGCTTCTGTGCCAAGAGGCGCGGCTTGAGTTTGGTCATCCCGCCCGGGCTCAGGTAGAGCGCGATCACGCCCGCCCTGGAAATGTCGGCCTCGAACAGGTCCTGGCGCAGGAAGCGCACCCGATGCGCGACTCCCTGGTCACGCGCCGCGCGCTGCGCCAGCCGCACCAGGTTGGCCTCCAGTTCGACACCAATGGCGCGCGCACCGAAGGCCCTGGCCGCGTAGATCGGCACCCGCCCGTCGCCGGAACCGAGATCCATCACCAGGTCGTCGCGGGTGGTGTCAGCCAGTTGCAGCATGCGGTGGATCATGCGCTGCGGCGTCGGTACCCAGACCGAATCACGGCTGATCTGGCCGATTTGTGGAGCGCCGTCCGCAGTGGGTGCCTGCGCGAGCGCGCGCGTTGCGGCCGCAGCCCATGGCAGCGTCAGCCCGGCGATGAAGGCGCGGCGCTTCAATTGTTGACCGGTATCTTCGCCACCCGCACCAGTTCGCGGATGGCGGCGACTTCGCGCGCGACCAGGGCATCGAAGGCGTCCGCACCCATCGGGGCGGCCTCGGCGCCGAACCCGCTGAACTTCTGCGCCGCCTCGGGCGAGCGCAAGGCCTTCACCGCTTCACGATTGAGCCTCTCAAGCACCACCGCCGGCGTGCCGGCGGGTGCGAACATGCCGATCCACGGGCCGTAAGATGAGCCGGCGACCCCGGCTTCGACCGTGGTGGGCACATCGGGCAGCAAGCGCGAGCGCTGCTCGGTGCCGGCGGCCAAGGCAAGCAGGCGTCCCTCGCGGATCGCGCCCAGCACATTGCCCACAGGAATGAAGGAAAAGTCGATCGCGCCGGCAATCAGGTCGGTGACGACCTCGGGCGTGCCGCGATACGGCACATGCAGCGCCTCGAACTTCGCCATCGCGCGGAACTGCTCGACGTTCATGTGGACGGCGCTGCCGACCCCGCCCGAGCCGTAGGTGAGCGACCCCGGCCTGGCTCTCGCCCGCTCCACCAGTTCGGCCACCGACTTGAGATTCCTCGATGGCGCCGTCACCAGGATTTGCGGCAAGGTCGCCAGCATGGTGATGCCCTTGAAATCATTGGCGCCGTCGTAGGGCAGCTTCGCGTACATCACCGGATTGGAGGTGTGCGCGGAGGACACCACCAGCAGCGTGTAACCGTCCGGCGCCGCCTTGGCGACCAGGGCGGAGCCGACCGTGCCGCCGGCGCCGGGCCGGTTCTCGACGATCACCGATTGTCCGATCGAGGCCCGCATGCCTTCGGCAACGATGCGAGCAATGACATCGGTGGTGCTGCCGGTCGAGATCGGGACGATGATGCGGATCACGCGCGCCGGATAGTCCTGCGCTGCCACAGCGCCGGCAAGTGCGGCCAGCGCCAGGATTGACATCGAAAGAACACTTTTGCACAGTCGCACGGCGCCCCCGGCCTTCCGCATCAGATCACGCCGGCCGCAGCCAGGCGTTCGAGTTCGCCCGCATCCAGCCCCAGCAGAGCGCCATAGATTTCGGCATTGTGTTGGCGCGGCAACGGGGCAGGTGAATCGTATCCTGCACTTGCCGCGCCGAACTTGAGCGGGAACCCCGGCGCTCCCACGTCGGCAAGCGGCCCCAGCGTC
>JAYVST010000748.1:0-3346 GCA_043775255.1 Burkholderiales bacterium | reverse complement strand
CGGATGTTGATCACGCCCCCCACAGCACCATCTCCATAGCGCACCGATCCGGCGCCGCGCACCACTTCGATTCGCTCGATCTGCGACAAGGGCACCGTACTCAGGTCGGCGCCCGACAGGTCGAGTTCGTTCAGTCGCACTCCATCGACTAACACCAGCACGTTGCTGCCTGCGGTGTCGCCCATGCCGCGCAGGTCGATGACTGCGTTCTTGTCGCTGCCAAAGAAACTGCGTAACACCACGCCCGCCTCTCGGCTGAGAAGCTCGGAAACCGATGTCGCGGTTGATTTGGCGATGTCTTCGCGCGTGATGACGGAAACCGAATGCGGCGCCGAACGCGCAGTGCCGTCCGCGCGGGGCGCGGTGACGATCACTTCCGCCGGCTCCGGTGCGCCGGCCGCCCCTGCGTTCGGCGCAAGAACGCCGAAGAGGAATGTACAGCAGGCACCCGCGCGCAGGCGCGCGCAGGCACCACGCAAATTCATCAGCGGCGTTTGCGCGCCAGGCCTCCGGCCAACGCAAGTCCGGCCAGAAGCAGGGCCGCCTGATTCGGCTCAGGAACCGGCGCAGTCGTGAGGTTATCGAGCGCGAAATAGCCTGGAGTGTTGATGCCGAAGCTGCCGTTGTCGGACGAAGAAAGATCGAAACCCAGGCGGGTTACCGACCCCAACCCCGACAGGTCAACGAAGGTCCAGTCGCGAACTATGTAGTCCTGCGCATTGTTGGCGAAACGGTAGTCGGCAAGCAGGAATTCGACGCTACCGGTGGCGGCGGCGCCATTGAAGCCGGTGATAGTGAGCTTGAAGAAATCGGCGTCGTTGCCGGAAACGCCGCCGAATTTCTTGGCGAACGAATCGCCGTCACGCATCGACAACGCGGCATACGTGGTGTTGGTGAAATAGGCACCCGCGAGAACCGCTGGGGTACTCAGGGTTGCTTCGACCGGGCCCAGAAAACCTACAGCGTAGTTCGCCGACCCGCCCTGACCGGAACCTGCGAAAGCACTGAACTGGTTGCCGAACCCTGGCGTAGTTGTATCGGTGTGGTTCGAATACGACCAACCGGTCGAACAGCAGCCTGGAAAGCCGAAGTTGGTGTAATCGTGATTGAAGCTCACCCCCGCGCTTGTGAATGGAAACGCGCCGCTGCTGCTGGTTCCGGGAAAGTAGTGGGTTTGGGCACCAGGCAGCGCGAGGTCGTCAAAGGTGCTGACTGCGGCGCCGACGTTGGTAGTCGCGACTATCGTGCTGGCAAACGCAAGTTTGGCAAGAGTCCGAAGCATTTTCATTTCCTCTGTCTACGATATCAAATGCGGGCTGCAGTGACGCGGCGGCGGCGCGCCATTACCGACAGGAGGCCAATACCTGCCGCGAGCAAGGCAAACTGCGACGGCTCGGGTACCGGCGCCGCCGTGAAATGAATGACACCGACGGCATCCAGATCGAAACCGGCGCTGCCGACTTGCGGATACGGGTCGTAGATCGGGAATGGCCCACCGAACTCGCCTGGATAGTCATCGAAAGCCGAGCCATTGCCGATCACATCGACAATACGTACGTAACGCACGTTGTTGACGTCGAGCCCCGGCGCGCCGTTGAGGTCGTCAAGGTCGAACGGCGTACCAAAGCCCTGGCGATACTTGCCGGCAAACCCTTCGATATTGGTTGGATCGACCGATCCGAAACCGTTGACCGGATTGGCTGTCAGTGAAAAGGCGGGGAAGCGGATAAAGTTGGTGCCATCGGACGATACTTCGACCCGTGCCAACTCCAGAAAGGTATTCGAAAAGGAATTCTCGAACACCGCGAAATCGGCGCCCGCGCCGTTGGTGATGCTGCCACCGAAGGTCAGGGTAATGCGCCCGCCATCGCCCAGCACGACCACGTCGAATGAGTCCCCAACGGCCTTCCCGAGCGCCTTGGATGGCGTTTTCCATTGATCGTCGACGTTGCCGCCCGGCAGATAGTCGCGAAAGCCGGTGGCCCACTGCGCAAAACCGGCATTGTCCTTGTCGATCGCAGTAGAACCGGCGATACCGGCGGCCGGCGCGAAAGGCCCGGCCAAGGCAATGGATGAAAGAGAGAGCACGGCTGTGCAGAGCAGGGTGGTGATACGCATCGAATTTCCCCCAAGCGGCGCCAAGCGCCGCGATGAGCCAGCAAAACCGCTTGATGCGTCTAGAGAAGCGCTGCGAATTCGACCGGAATACAGCCCGCAATTCGGATGCACTTCACTGCCCGCCGCAGCAAACGGAACATGTGTCCCAGGCCGGTCTCCGGGCTCACGAGGGGTTGAGCCGATCCGCCTTCCCATGCGAAAAGCACAGTGGCTGAGTGGATCGGTACGACTCGCTTACCGTTGCGGGGGCAGCGTCGGCATTGGGCTTCGAGCGATCGAAGCGCGCACCGGACTTCCCGATTATCCCGCCGCGAAGAATCCGCTTTGGGCACCTGATACGGAGCCTATGATATCGCTTCGACTGGGTCGGCGTCAACGCATGTTCGATGACGCGTGTTCGATGAGATTGGGAGTGAGGGGGGGCGGCTGCGCGGGGGGCGCGGTCGAGGCGCGAGCCGGGCCGGTGGCGGACATCGAGGCCGGGCCGACGAAGCTCGCCGGCAGCCGATGGCGCACCCGATGCAAATTGGCGGCGGCATCCAACGGTGTGACCGCACCCAAGTGCTTGCCGCGCGCATCCTCCACGCCGATCACGCGCACCGTATGCGGGTCGACCACCAGCAGTACGCAACTGCCCTTCAATCTTTCATCGAAAAAGTGCTTTCGAGGATCGTTCTTGCGTGTGCCTCCTCACCAAATTTTCGTCGACGCGCTCATCAACGCGCCACTGGAATGACGAGATATCTGACGTCCGGTCAAAGGCCACTCTCCAAATCCTCGAAAATACGGGATAACAACGGAGACAACTTATGCCGGTGAAAACTCATGGAGGCACATCCTCGCCATCGACCTCGCGTCGCAACTGCTTGTCCTGCTCCGGCATCGGTCAAAGGCACTGCGACGGGGCGCGCGCCCAACACAGCTGGATGCATCCAGCCTGCCTCGACAGCCCGCTTGAAACGCCACAGCCGCTCCACTTGCAAAACCCAATCCGTTAGGTTAAATTATGCCCAACATCTGCATCGTGCCAACCGCCAAGACCAAGGTCGTGATGAGAACCCGCGATGAGCATTGCCCCGCTCACGTCCACGCAATGAATTCCAGCAAAAATTGGGAGATCAAAGTGTTCTTGTGAGCGCCGAGACGAAACTGCATGTTTTCTGCCGGTATGAATATGCCGAGGTTTCTGGTCTTCTTTGGCCTTCGTGTTCTTCAGAACCGCCTTCTC
>JAYVST010000747.1:0-3010 GCA_043775255.1 Burkholderiales bacterium | reverse complement strand
AAGGTCTAGGCGACGCGTAGGCGCGGTGCTTCTGGAGGGTGGAGCAATGAGAGTGTCATTGGCGCTGCTGGTGTTGGCCGTCACATCGGCGGTGGTGGGCATGGCATGTGCCCAGGGGGCACCGATCGAGGCCACCACGGCGGCCGGCGAAAAGGTGCGCCTTCTGCCCGACGGCCGCTGGGAGTGGATCGATGGCCAGAAAGCTGCCGCGCAACGCTCGGAGCGGGTAGTCGAATCCAAACGACAAGAGGAGACCCGTGCAGCCGAAATGGCGCGCGAGCGCAGCGCCCAGGGCGGTGGCGTGCTCGGACTGGGCCGCACCCTTTACCCCGGCGACCGCGATTACAACCGCGGCAGCCTCAATCCGAAAATGCGGTGATCCGATGAAACATGACACGACCAAACCGGCGCTGTTGCTGTGCGCGTTGCTATTGTCGGCGGGCAGCATGGCTGCGGATCTGCGCGTCTTGTCGGCGGGCGCCGCCAAGGCCGCAGTGTTGCCGCTGACCGAGGCGTTCGCCCGCAATTCCGGCAACAACGTCGACATCGATTTCGCCACCATGGGGTTGATCCAGGAAAAGCTCAAGGCCGGCGAAAAAGTCGATGTGCTGATCTTGGCCGCCGAAGTCAGCGAGGTGCTGGCCAAGGCTGGTGCGATCATTGCGGCATCGGTCAAGCCGCTGGCCCGGGTCGGGGTGGGCGTTGCGGTGGGCGAAAACGCCAAGGCGCCCGACATTTCGTCGGTTGCGGCGTTCCGCAAGACCCTGCTCGATGCCAAATCGATCGTGATGATCGACCCGGCGCGCGGCACCAGCGGCAAACATCTGGCGGAGGTTTACCAGCGCCTGGGCATCACCGACGCGTTGAAGCCGAAGATGCAATACGGTTCCGGCGGGTACATCGTCGAGCCGGTCGGGCGCGGCGCGGTCGAACTCGGGCTGCACCAGATCAGCGAGATCCTGCCGGTAAAGGGCGTGAAACTGGTCGGCCCTTTGCCGGAGGAGCTGCAGAAATGGACCCTCTACGTCGGGGCCGTTACGCCGACCACCCAGTCGGCCAAGGCGGCGCAGGACCTGGTCGCCTACTTGTCCGGCTTCCAGTCCAAGGCGATTTATCTGTCCAAGGGGTTCGTGCTGGCCGAGTAGCGGGCCGCCGAGCCGTTGCGGGAACTGCCGCCTTTTGTCTCCCATCGCCTGGCGCGATTACGCACCCGTCCTGACCTGCGCGACCGCCTACGCAACATCGGTGGTCTGCGCCCGTGCCGCATTCGAGGGCGGCAGCAACGCTTCCACCGTTGTGACCCTGCGTTGCCTCTTCGCCGTACTGGCCATCGGTGTGGCGGTCAAATTGGGCGGCGTGCCCGACCGCTCGACTGCGCGTGACCGCCGCCTGATGCTCGCGCTTGGACTTCTATTCGCCGCCAACGTCTATTCGTTCTACAAGGCGGTGGAATTGCTGCGCGTGCCGCTGGCGATCCTGATTTTCTACGTCTATCCACTGATGACCGGGATGCTCTCCGCCCTGGCCGGAATGGAGCGCTTGAATGCACCGATGCTCGTGTTTGGCCTGGTGTCGCTGGCAGGCCTGGCACTGGCTACTGGTGCGTCACCGGAGACACTCGATCCGCTGGGCGTGGTGTTGGCCTTGTTCGCCGGCGCCTCCATCGCCTTGGCCCTGGTGGTCACCACGCGCCTGGTCCCGCATGTGGATCCGCGCCGACGCACCTTCTGGATGATGGTCTCGACTTCTGCCGCCTTATTGGCGGCACTTGCGGCCGGTGGCTCGTTCCAGATGCCCACGACAATGATGGGACGCGGCGCGCTCGCCGCGCTGTGCATCTTCTATCCGATCGGACTGGTCGCCTTGTTCACCTCGGCCACACGCATCGGGCCGATCCGCACCACGGTAGTGATGAACTTAGAGCCGGTGTTGGCAATACTTTTTTCCACGCTGTTGCTCGGGCAGGGCCTGTCCGGCCTGCAGGTCGCCGGCGGCGCACTGGTGCTGGCGGGTGTGATTGGGGCGCAATTGGCCCGGCGACCGGTATCGCCGGCCAACCGATAAGGATGTGGCCGCTTCTGCGCAAGACAGCGAAGGGGCGTTTCGCGTCTTCCCGTTTCCGCCGCGCGGCTTGGCGCGGCGGCGACGCGGCTGAGGGTTTTCAAAAGCCGATGCGTTGCCTGCGGCCGGCGCGCCGCCCTGAAACATCGTGCGCTTCGATCACGTCGCGCCCTTCCAGCTTGGCAGCGCCGAAGGCGTTGAAAATCACCCGCCGCATGTCGCGTGGCGACAGCTCGGCCAGGCGTGCCATGGTTGCTTCGCCCGGCTCTTCGGGAAAGGCACGACCCCAGTCGTGGCTGTTGCGGATTTCGCGATAGATCGAGCGGGCGATTTGTATCACGCCGGCTTCGTCCGGCGCCGGAACTTCGAAAACATTCATGCGCGAGAGTATCGGCTCGGGAATCGCGCTGTCGTCGTTGGCGGTGGCGATCCAGATGACGTCGGCGGCGTCCACCGGCACTTCGGCGAACTCGTCGACGAACTCGCGCGCCGTATCGTGCTCGAGCAGCGTGTACATGGCGCCGAGAGGGTCGTATTCGCCGCGGCCGGCCTTGTCGATTTCGTCGACGACCAGCACCGGGTTGGCATAGTGGCCGCTGACCAAGGTGTCGAACACCTTGCCCGGCTTGGCGTTTTTCCAGCCCGATGAGGTGCCGCCTATGATCCAGCCGGCGGTGAGGGCGCTCATGCCGAGAAAGCCGAAACCGGTGCCCAGAAGTTGCGACAAGCGTTTGGCGAAATGGGTCTTGCCGATGCCGGGCGGGCCGAGCAGCAGGATGGGCGCGATTTCCAGCCGATCGCTGGCGCTGGCAGCCAATGCCATCTGTTTCCGGACGTCACCCAGCACTTCGCGAAAATTGGGCAGCTCGGTGAACAACTCGTCGAGCGCGCCCACACCGGAAGGCTTCACGCTCAGGCGTTCGCCGCCTGTGGCCAGCATTTTCGCGTA
>JAYVST010000746.1:0-6087 GCA_043775255.1 Burkholderiales bacterium | reverse complement strand
TGCCCCGCACTGGCGTCGCCGCCGACGTAGGCGATCTCGAACACCGGATGGCCGGCGCACAGGCGCAGCAGTTCGCTGCCGCCGAAGCCGCTGACACCGACGATGCCGATTTTCATGAAGTCATCTTCCGGCGCTTGCGGCCTGTGCGAGGGCTTGCCACACCCGCGCCGGGGTCGCCGGCATGTCCAGGTGCGCAATGCCGAGCGGCCGCAGTGCGTCGATCATCGCGTTCATGAGCGTTGGCAGCGCGCCGGTGGTGCCGGCCTCACCGGTACCCTTGGCGCCCAGAAAGTTGGTCGGGCTGGGCGTGCCGTGTTCGATGGCCTGCACCGCCGGCAAGAAGCCCGCGCGCGGCATGGTGTAATCCATGAAGCTGCCGGTCAGCCATTGTCCGGACGTGCGGTCGTAGACGCCGTGTTCGCCGAACACCTGGCCCGCACCCTGCGCCAGGCCGCCGTGGATCTGCCCTTCCACCAGGGTGTGGTTCAGCACCGTGCCGCAATCGTCTACCGCGACGTAGCTGGCGATAGTGGCGTGGCCGGTGTCGGTGTCGATCTCCACTTCCGCCACGTGCACGCCACTGGGAAAGGCGCGCGACAGCGGCACTTCGGCATCGGCGTCCAGCGGGTTGGGCGACTGGCCGCGGCATTCGACGATCAGGTCGGCCAGGGTGACGTGCAGGTCAGTGCCCTTCACCCGATAAACGCCATCGGCGAATTCGATGTCGGCGGGCGCCGCTTCCAGCCGCCGGGCCGCCAGCAGGGTTCCCTTGCGCACCACCTCGAGAGCGCCCAGCTTGAAGGCGCTGCCGAATTGCTGCATCGAGCGCGAACCGACCACGCCGTTGCCGATCAGCGTCGCCGCCAGCGGGTGGTCGGTCTCGAGCACGATCTGCCGCGCCGGAATGCCGAGGGTTTGCGCCACCAGGTCTGGAAACACCGTTTCATGGCCCTGGCCCTGGTTTTGCGTCACCGCGTGCAGCTTCAAGCTGCCATCGGCGGCGAAGCGCAGGGCCACCTGGTCCTTTGGCGCGGCGCCGCCACCGGAGGGTTCGAGGAACATCGCCAGGCCCAGGCCGCGCAGCTTGCCTTGCGCCTGCGATCGCGCGCGCCGCGCCGCGAAACCGGCCCAGTCGGCGTGTGCCACGGCGCGGTCGAGCAGGCCGGCGAAGTCGCCGGAGTCGTAGCTGGCCCCGGCCGCGTTCTTGTACGGCATCGCGTCTTTCGCGATGGCGTTCTTGCGGCGGATTGCAACCCGGTCTTGCCCCAGTTGCGCCGCCGCTTCGTCGACCAAGCGTTCCACCGCGTAGGCCATGTCGGGCCGGCCGGCGCCGCGGTAGGCGGTGGTGGGGCAGGTGTGGGTCAACACACAGCGGTGCCGGCCGTAGCCGGTTTCCACCGCGTAGGCGCCGCCGATGGTCAGGCTGCCGTTCATGGTGTTGATCAGCGGCCCGGCGCCGGTGAGGTAGGCGCCCTGGTCGCACAGCCAGTGCATGCGGAAAGCGCGGAACGTGCCGTCGCGGTCGAGTGCCAGTTCCGCTTCCATCGAGAGCGCGCGACCATGCGCCTCGGTGGCCAGTTGCTCGGCGCGCGTGCCGGTCCACTTGATCGGCCGGTTCAGCCGGCGCGCCGCCCACATCAGCAGCACGTATTCCATATAAGGGCCGGAACGGGCGCCGAAGCCGCCGCCCACGTCTTGCGCATGGATGCGCACTTGCGCCGCCTCCAGCCCGAGGATATGGCACAGGCCCGGGCGCAGCATGGTCTGGCCCTGGTTGGGCACATGCAGGTCGAAACTATGGCTGGCCGCGTCGAAGGCGGCCAGGCAGGCGCGCAGTTCCATCGGACACGGCGCCACGCGCTGGCTGTCGAGCCACAGGCGCACCACGTGCGGCGCCGCGTCGAAGGCCTGTGCGGTGGCGGCCTGGTTGCCGTATTCGTAGTCGAACACCAGGTTGCCCGGCACCGATTCGTGCACCTGCGGCGCGCCGGGCTTGAGGGCGTCCTGCGGGTGTGCGACTACCGGCAGATCGTCGTAATCCACCAGGATCAGCCCGGCGGCGTCCTGCGCGGCGGCGGCGCTCGCGGCCACCACCAGCGCCACCTCTTCGCCCACATAGCGCACCCGCTCGGCGGCGAACGGCCGCCAGGGCGGCACCAGAAGGGGCGCCCCGCCGCGTCCCGGGTAGTTCACCATGGTGCCGGGCGGCTTGAAAACCGTACCCGCCGTGTCGGCCGCGGTGAAGACCGCCACCACCCCCGGCGCCGCGCGCGCAGCGGCGCAGTCGATCGAACGTATCGATGCGCTGGCGCGGTCGGCGCGCAGGAACGCCGCATAATATTGCCCAGGCAGATTCACGTCCGCGGTGTAGCGGCCCTGGCCGGTGATGAGGCGGCGGTCTTCGCGGCGGCCGCTGAAAGAGGAGGTTGCCATGGGTGGTTGTCGGCGATGTCGAGGGGAGAGCGGGTCGATTGTCGGCGACCCGCCGGGTTAGCGCAATGCGGTGCGCGCGAACTTTGCTTGGTTCTTGCTCGGTTCTTGCTTTGTTTTTGCTTGATGTCGCCTGGCGCCGCGCGCAAGCGGCGCCGCAGCCGGCAGCGACTGGGTCCGACCTACTTGAAACGGGGGAAACAATGTCATGAAGACCATCCGCTCGATCCTGATCGCCAACCGCTCCGAAATCTCGATCCGCGTCATGCGCGCGGCCGCCGAGATGGGCATTCGCACGGTGTCGATCTATTCCAGCGAAGACCGCTTCGCCCTGCACCGCTTCAAGGCGGACGAGAGCTACCTGGTGGGCGAAGGCAGGAAGCCGATCGCGGCCTACCTCGACATCGCCGACATCATCCGCATCGCCAGACAGGCGCGGGTCGACGCGATCCATCCCGGTTACGGCTTTCTGTCCGAAAATCCGGATTTCGCGCGCGCCTGCGCCGCCGCCGGCATCATGTTCGTCGGCCCCACGCCGGAGGTCATGACCACCCTGGGCAACAAGGTGGCGGCGCGCAATGCCGCGGTGGCCGCCGGCGTGCCGGTGATGCCGGCCACCGGGCCGCTGCCGCGCGATATCGGCGCGACCAAGAAGCTGGCAGGCGCTGTCGGCTACCCGCTGATGCTCAAGGCCAGCTGGGGCGGCGGCGGGCGCGGCATGCGCGTGATCGAGTCGGAAGCGGATCTGGCCGGCAGCATCGAGGCGGCGCGCCGTGAGGCCCTATCCGCCTTCGGCAATGACGAGGTGTACCTGGAAAAGCTGGTGCGCCGCGCACGCCATGTCGAGGTACAGATCATGGGCGACCGCCACGGCAACCTGGTGCATCTGTTCGAGCGCGACTGCTCGGTGCAGCGGCGCAACCAGAAGGTAGTCGAGCGCGCCCCGGCGCCCTATCTCGATGCCGCCACCCGCGCCGGGCTGTGCGAATCCGCCCTCAAACTCGGGCGCGCGGTCGGCTATACCCATGCCGGCACGGTCGAATTCCTGATGGACGTCGATACCGGCAAGTTTTTTTTCATCGAGGTCAATCCGCGCATTCAGGTGGAGCACACGGTCACCGAACAGGTGACCGGCATCGACATCGTCAAATCGCAGATTCGCATCAGCGAAGGCGCGCGCATCGGCGCGCCGGATTGCCCGGTACCGCAGCAGGCCGAGATCCGCTTGAACGGCCATGCCCTGCAATGCCGCGTCACCACCGAAGACCCGGAAAACGGCTTCACCCCCGACTACGGCCGCATCACCGCCTACCGCAGCGCGGCCGGCTTCGGCTTGCGTCTGGACGGCGGCACCGCTTACACCGGTGCGGTGATCACGCCTTTCTACGATTCGCTGCTGGTCAAGGTGACCACCTGGGCGCCCACCGCGGCGGAGGCGATCCGCCGCATGGACCGCGGCCTGCGCGAATTCCGTATCCGCGGGGTGGCCACCAACCTGCAATTCGTCGAAAACGTCATCAACCATCCGGACTTCGCCGCCGGCACCGTCACCACCCGCTTCATCGACAGCACGCCGGAACTGGTGCGCTTCGCCAAGCGGCGCGACCGCGCCACCCGCGTGCTGCGCTATATCGGCGAGGTCACCGTCAACGGCCATCCGGACATGAAAGGACGGATCAAGCCCGACCTGTCGCATGCGCACCTGATCAAGCCCAAGTTCGACATCACCACGCCTGTCCCGCCCGGCACGCGCGACCTCTTCAAGCAACTCGGCGCGCAACAGTTCGCAGAATGGATGCGTAACGAACCGCGCGCGCTCATCACCGACACCACCCTGCGCGACGCCCACCAGTCGCTTTTCGCCACCCGCATGCGCACGGTCGACATGCTGCGCATCGCGCCGTACTACGCGCGCATGGCAGGCGGCCTGTTTTCGCTCGAGTGCTGGGGCGGCGCCACCTTCGACGTGGCCATGCGCTTCCTGAATGAAGATCCGTGGCAGCGCCTGGCGCAGTTGCGCCAGGCGGTACCCAACGTGCTGTTTCAGATGCTGCTGCGCTCGTCCAACGCGGTGGGCTATACCAACTATGCCGACAACGTGGTGCAGTATTTCGTGCGCCAGGCGGCGCTTGGCGGCGTCGATCTGTTCCGCGTGTTCGATTCGCTCAACTGGGTGGAGAACATGCGCGTGGCCATCGACGCCGTGCTCGACAGCGGCATGCTGTGCGAGGGCGCGATCTGCTACACCGCCGACATCTACGACAAGACCCGCAAGTACGACCTCGGCTACTACCTTGGACTGGCACGTCAGCTCAAGGCGGCCGGGGTGCATATCCTGGGGGTGAAGGACATGTCGGGCGTGTGCCGGCCGCGTGCCGCGCGCGAGTTGATCCATGCGCTGCGCGAAGAAACCGGGCTGCCGGTGCATTTCCATACCCACGACACCTCGGGCATTGCGGGCGCCTCGGTGCTCGCTGCGATCGAGGCCGGCTGCGACGCCGTCGACGCCGCGCTCGATTCGATGAGCGGGCTCACCTCGCAGCCCAACCTGGGCGCGCTCGTCGCCGCGCTCGAAGGCGGCGTGCATGACCCCTGCGCCGGAGCCGCAGGGCCGGGCCGCCTCGACCGTGGATCCCTGCTGCAACTGTCCGATTATTTCGAGGGGGTGCGCAAGTGTTACGCGCCGTTCGAAGCCGATATCCGCGCCGGTACTGCCGACGTCTATCGGCATGAAATGCCGGGCGGCCAATACACCAACCTGCGCGAGCAGGCGCGTGCCATGGGCCTGACCCATCGCTGGACCGAAGTGTCGCGCACCTATGCGGATGTCAATCGCCTGTTCGGCGACGTGGTCAAGGTGACGCCCACCTCCAAGGTGGTAGGCGACATGGCGCTTTTCATGGTGGCCAACGACCTGACTACCGCCGACGTGATGGACGAGCAGCGCGAGGTCGCTGTGCCGGAGTCGGTCGTGGCGCTGTTCAAGGGCGAGATCGGTTTTCCGCCCGATGGTTTTCCGGACGATGTGTCGCGGCGCATCCTCAAGTGCGGGAGGCCGGGTGAAATCCTGCCCGAACCGCCGGCAAGCTACCGGCCCGGCGCCCGCCTGCCCGCGGTCGACTTAGAGTCTGCGCGCGCCGAAGCGGAGAAGGCCGCCGGCCGCCACATCGACGACAATGACCTCGCCTCCTACCTGATGTATCCCAAGGTGTTTCTCGACTTCGCCGCGCACCAGCGCCAGTTCGGCGACGTGAGCGCGATTCCGACGCCGGCGTATTTTTACGGCCTGGCCGAACGCGAGGAGATCGCGGTCGAACTCGACCCCGGCAAGACCCTGGTCATCTCGATGCAGGGCACCGCCCCGGCAGAAGAAGAAGGCTCGATCAAGGTGTTCTTCGAGTTGACCGGCCAGCCGCGCGCCAGGCGGGTGGAGAAGGCGGGCGCGCAGCGGGCGGCAGCGCGCGCCCGGGCCGAGCCGGGCAATGCGCACCATCTGCCGGCGCCGATGCCGGGCCTGATCGTCACCGTCGCCGTCAGGCCGGGGCAGGTGGTCAAGGCGGGCGACCCGCTGGTGTCGATCGAGGCGATGAAAATGGAGTCGCAGATCCGCGCCGAGCGCGACTGCACCGTGCGCGCCATCCATGTGAAGCCGGGCGA
>JAYVST010000745.1:0-5461 GCA_043775255.1 Burkholderiales bacterium | reverse complement strand
AACGCAATCAGCGAGCCGCCGTTGCGGAAGTTGAGCGTGTTTTGCAGTAACGGGCCCGCCATCACACCCAGAACGCCGGTGAACACGAGCAACAAAGCGATGCCGACACCGCTGTCGCGGTTGCGCTCGATGAAGAACATTAATCCGTAGAGCACCGCCAACATGCCCAGCGCACCCATGATCGGGCTGGAGCGCAGGAAACCGAACGACAGTTGCGTGCCGAGCAGGGCGCCCAGCGCCATCGGCACTAGCGCGATGGCTGTCAGAATGTAGGTGTTGCGCAGCACGCGGTTGGTCCGCTCTGCCGGGGCGACATTTGCAAACTCGATCGATGCCACGTTTTGCTCTTGCATTTGAAAATCTCCTCAAGGGGGCTGCAATTGCAGCACAGGTCGTTAGATTACCAAAACTGGCGAAAGTTGCACGAAATTCGATGGTTCCCGGCGCGTTAATTTGTTGAAAACTATGGTGTTCTCGGGTAAACCCTGAGTCATGTTGCCTCAGGAAGAACCTTGCGCATCATGGTTCCGCATTTTGAGAGACAATACGGGCGCTGTAAACGACATTCCGGCAACATCAATGTTAGGGTTGTAGCAGCGAAAATCAAGCATCGCCTGAAATCGTCCGATCTCAGGCCACGGAAGGTTGGCAGAGCGGTTGAATGCACCGGTCTTGAAAACCGGCGGGGTCGCAAGATCCTCGTGAGTTCGAATCTCACACCTTCCGCCAAGTCAAGAGTGCTGCGTATCACCCATACCTGCGTGCGGCAGCGCGGGTGTGCGACCACGTCGCAGTGATGTCGTAGGGGCGAATGCCCAAGTACGGCACTGCGGCGCCGGTGGTCGGCGTGCCGCGCCACGATTGCACGCAGGAGCTGTTCGCCAGAGCGCAGATACCCGTTCGGCAGTTGAAACTGTCGACGTTTGGTTCGCCCGCTACCAGGCCGCCGGCACGCGCGACGCGTCGATTGTCGGCGGGGCCGAAAGCGTCGAGATTCACCGGAAGTACGCGCCGATCCGTGCCGAGATGGCGCTGATCGATCTGCTCTCAGCGCACGCCAACAATGGCGTGATCATCGCCCGGCTGCGCGATCTTCGCGTGCCGCGAGGCAACAGAAGATGGCGTTTGAAAATCCAAGCCCCCGACATCAGGCCTGATCTTGACCCAGAATCGATCCTGCTGGACACGGATGATTGTGACGCAGCAGAGAAGACGCGCCACATCCCGGTGAGGTCGGCCAGCCCAGTACCAGAGCCAGTGCAAGTACCCCCAACCCGCTTGCCAGGTTGCGCTTGAGGCGGGTTTCATGCTTGGCATAGACGTCAGTTTCGGGCATGCCGGCGTTTATGCGCCAGTCCACTCCCGGCAAGTGACATAGGTGAATATCCGGCTGACACCATCGATGCCCGGGATCGTGAGGGAGCCCTCGCGCCGCCCACGAACAAGTGTTGCAATGGCTGGCGACGTGGGGCACCCAGGTACTTCTCTGCTTCGCTTGAGCGCAGGATGCGGCCCCCGGTTTGGTCAACCACACTGACTATGGCGCTGGGCGGCACCGACCCAAGGAGCCGGGTGCCAAGTTTGAGCAGGTCGACCGGTAGGATGCGCAGGCCAATGACTTCCCCCGAACCGCCGCGGATCGGATGGGTGAACACAGACACCCAGCGCCCGACTTGTCGGCCGCGGGACAGATTGCTGGCGTAAAAGCTGCCTGCGCGCAAGCCTTCGCCAAACCAGGGACACTCCTGCGCGTTGATGCGCGGGATCGGGTTCGACCGGTATGAGCAAATGATGTTGCCATCTAAATCGCGGTTCCCGAGCTGCGCGAACTCGGGGTTGAGATTGACGTACTCGGCGACGATCGGATCGCAGTTTTTCGGGTCAAGCGACCGCACCCGCGCACGCGCGGCGAGCCTTGCAAGGACAGCTTCGGTCTGCGCCAGAAACTGCGACAGGTTGGCAGCCGCATTGCTGCTGACGATAGCAACTTCGGCAAGCGCATCCTCGCGGGCGCGTCGGGTATCCTCCAGGTGGAACCACGCCAGCAGCGCCGCCATCGGCATCACGATAGCGCCAATCAACAACAGGACTTGTTGGCGGATCGACAAGCGCACAAGTCGTGTTGCCATTGCAAAATACATTCTGTACGAGAGCAGGTCCCCTTTCCTTTTTTGAGAATCCTACGCGAAGTTCTTCATTGACCTTGCCCCTGTTTCCCTCACTCCACAGGTTGTGCATTTGCGGACCTTCTGTCTTGCTTCCGGGCTGCCGGGCTGACGGGCTGCGATCCGGCGTTTCTCGTACGTCATCGGGCTGACTTGGCTCAACGTCGACTGCAATCCCAGATGGTTGCAAGACCTTAGCCAGCCGATGACTTCGACCACGGCCTCGCGCCGGGTAGCGTACCGCTTGCCGTAAAGCCTGCCGACCTTCAGAGGCCCGACAAAGTTTCGGTCGGCGGTTTGTCCCTACAGTTGCCCTTGCGACTCGTCGACGATTTCATTTCGCAGGCCGCGAGCGCCCCCTCGCCTTGATGTCGTGCCGCTGCATCGATCGCTGAACACGCGCTTTGCCAGACCGACTGCCGCTTGCAATCAACTCTTTGAGCATCCTCGGCCAGCCGCATTCGCCTTTTGCCTCTGCATGGATGGCCTTGCTGATTGCCAGTCGTCTCGTCGCCGACGGACCGCTGCCTTGGCATCGTGCACGATCCGCACCCTGAATGCGTGCCTTGAATGCCTGCTTGTACCCGAAGCGGCCGAGGCGTAGCATCTGGCTTGCGGCTGTGGTGTCGATCATTCAACTTGGTGTGGGGCGTTCATGCGAAATCCAATACGTAAATGGTGGGTGTTGGTGTTGTTGGCGGCGCTGTGGTCGGGAATCCAGGCTGTCGCAAATGCCCAGGCGCCCGCGGCTCCGACGGCGCTCAAGGGCTATGACCCGGTGGCTTATTTCACCGAGGGCAAACCGGTCAAGGGCGCGTCGGGCAACAGTGTCGATTTCGACGACGCGCGCTACCTGTTTTCGAGCGCGAAGAACAAGTCGACGTTTGTCGCCGACCCCGAAAAGTACTTGCCGCAATTCGCCGGCCTTTGCAGCGGCGGCATGGTCAAAGGCATGAAGGTCGAATCCAATCCCGAGATCTGGTCGGTCGTCAATGGCAAGCTCTACCTGTTTTCTTCCTTGAGGGCGAGGGAGTCGGTCCAGGCCAATCCGGAAAACATCCCGCAGGCCCACAAGAACTGGGCGAACCTGAAGTGACTTGACTCGCGGGGTGCGGCGCCAGACCAGCGCCTGGTACCGCGAAAGAGGCGCCTACAGGCCTGCCTTGCGCAGCGCATCCTGAATTTTGCGCATGTCCTCCGGCTGCTTGAAGCGCGTGCCGACTTGATCGACCGCAAAAAACGGACTGAGTGTTCGTACCTGGGTGGCCGCCTTGCGCGCATCCTCCAGTTGCCCCGTTTCGGCGAGCGCGGCAGCCCGGACCACGTGAAGGAAATCGAACCTGGGATTGCGTGCAATATACGAATCCGTGGTCGCGATTGCTTCGGGCAGGCGCCCGGCCATGAAATAGGCCATGGCAACGGCGAATCCTTGCTGCGGCCAGCCGCCCGGGTCGAGCTGGCGCGAGGTTTCCAGCGCGGCGATGGCGTCGTTGAATTTTCCCGTATACAGCAGGACGGATCCACGCGACCAGTAGGACGTCGCGTCGTTCGGATTGAGCTCGATCGCAAGCTTGGACTGGGCCAGCGCCTCATCGTACAGGCCCTGTAGCGCAAACACCCTGCCAAGTGCCGAATGGGCGCTGGCGCGTGCGCGCGCATCGTCAATCGACAACGCCTTGCGGGCATGCTCCTCGCTGCGCAGCAAGGCAGCGGCGAAGTCCTCCACAAAGCCTTGTTCGACCCGTCGGTACTCGGCGTCGGCCATTGCGACGTAGGCTTCGGCTTCATCGGGCGTAAGCAGGATCGCCTGGCCAAGAAGTTGGCGTGCAAGCCTGTTCGCGCGCTGATCGTTTTGCCTGAGCAGATCGCGGGCGCGTAGAACCAGATCATAGGTTTGCAGGCTGCCGACCGGCTTGGCGCTGATCCGTTGCAGTTCGATACTGGTCAGATTGACCGCGAGCGCGCCGACAATGCTTCTGACGATGCGATCCTGCAATTCGAACAGGTCGCGGCCCTCGCCCTCGACGCGATCGGACCATAGCAGCGTTCCCTTGGCCGCGTCGGCCAATTCCAACGCGACCCGAACCTTGCTCTCGACCTGGCGCACGCTCCCGCGGGCGATGTAGCGCACCCCCAGCTCGCGGCTGATCTCGGCCTGACTGATGGCGCTGCCCTTGTATGGCTGGACCGCGTTGTGCGAGATCACGGTGACGCCGGAAAAGCGACCGAGGGCGTTGATGATGTCCTCGGTGATGCCATTGCTGAAGTAGTCGCGCGCGGGGTCGCCGCTCTGGTTCGTCAGCGGCAGCACGGCGATCGTCGCCCGTCCCGACGCCTGGGGTACGGCCGGCTTTCCCAGCAGGCGCACCCAGGCATCGCGGAACATTGGCGCGGCCGGCGTGAACGCAAGCGCGACAGCGATCGCGGCGACAGCGGCAATCGTGGTTGCGGCAACCGGCGAGCGGCGCAAGCGGCGCCACAGCCGCATGCCGGGCGTCGCGGCAGGCGCGGCCCCCGCCAGCGGTTTTCCGCCCGTGCCCAGGGCGTGCACGCCGATCGGCCGCGCAATGTTCTTGACAGCGCGCTCCCCCAGGTAGGTGAAGCCGGCGTTGATCTTGTCTCGCACCACCACGTGCACTGAGTCCGATACGCAAATGCCGCCCGGTTCGGCCAGGGTTTGCAGCCGCGCGGCGATATTGACGCCGTCGCCGTACACGCTGCCGTCAGCCTTCTCGATCACGTCGCCCAGATGCACGCCGATGCGAAAGCGCATGCGCCGGTCCGTGGGTACGGCGCTGACAAGGGCCTCGATTTCCTCTTGTACCGCGAGCGCCGCCGCCACCGCGCCGATGGCGGTATCGAATACCGCCAGCACCGAGTCGCCCGCCATGTCGATGACGCGACCCTGATTGGCTTCGATGCGGGTTTTGAACACACCGCGGGCCGCATCCAGCGCGGCGACGGTCGCGCGATCGTCGAGCGACATCAGGCGCGAATAGCCCGCAGCATCGGCGGCCAGGATGGCGGCCAAGCGCTGTTTCATCTTAGTCCGCCAGCGCCCGACACAAGCGCCATTTGTCCGGCCCGCCCTCGGGCGCGTGGTTGCCGCGTGTCTCGAAGCCGATGCGCGAACCCCTCACCGGGTCGTGCGCGCCGCCGTCGCACGCCTGGTAGGCGATGGAGACACCCTCGATATCGGCGAAGAGGGTCGCGCGGATCGGCGGCTCGGCGGTCATGGCGCGGGTTTGGAGGTCGATCAGGCTATCTCGCATTCCTTGGACATGTTACGTCAATCG
>JAYVST010000744.1:0-2490 GCA_043775255.1 Burkholderiales bacterium | reverse complement strand
TGATCGCCGCATTCAATTTGCCCTGAATATCCGACGGCAATCCTTTGGGTGCGACGATGAAGAACTTGATCAGCCCACTCAGACCCTTGATGCCCATTTCATCAAGCGTCTTCACGTCGGGATAGGCCGGGTCGCGCTTGATGGCTGTCGTGCCAAGCACCTTCATTTTCCCCGTGTTCACGAACTGCATCACGCTCGACGGAAGAAAGCTATAGTTGAGCTGGCCGGTGCTGACCTGCGTGATGATGTTCTGGAACGACGCGTACGGAACATGCACGGCCTGGAGGCCGGCCTGCTGGTTGAGCATTTCCAGCATCATGTGGTGAGGCGTTCCCACACCGGCCGAGCCGAACGAATGCTTGCCGGGATTCGCCTTGATCAGGGTTACGAATTCCTGCAGGTTCGAAACCGGCAGGCTGGGCGGAATCGCCAGGAGCATATCCAAAGAGGAGATAAAGCCAACCGGGTCGAGGTCGGCATTCGGTACGAAGCTCGAACTGCTGCGCAGCGATTGCGGGGTCACGTTGGGCATGACCGAAGTCATCAGCGTGTAGCCGTCAGGCTTCATCCGCGAAACATAGCTGCTGGCCACGACCTGAAACGCGCCGGGCCGATTCTCCACGACGACATTCTGCTTCAATGTCGGCGCCATTTGTTCCGCCAGCGCTCGCGTGAAAACGTCCGCGAGCGTCCCAGGTACATATGGCACGATGATGTTGATGCCCCTTGCCGGATATTCCTGCGCGGATACATTGCCGGCCAAAGCGGCGGCAAAAAGCGATGCGATGGATATGGTGCCGAATACTGCGAGTTCCCTGAACATTTGCATCTCCTTTAGTTCAATCTACGACTTTGTCGTTTTGTTCCGCCTTTGTGGTTTCGTTCCGCGCTCCCGGCCTGCGAGCACAAGGACTGCCCACATGCAAGGTGACCGGTGCGATACCATCTTGGCCAGCCTGCTTCCTCACGTACACGCCCACATCAGCTTACCACCGCTGAAGGCCAAAGACCTGTGGGACGATTCGCTCGCCCCTTCCAAAATAGCTGACGCGATATCCCTGATCCTCAAGCAGTCGCCGGGCGAAACTGCGGCAGCGTGATGCCTTCGCGCTGTAAGCCGTAGTCGATTTCCACGGCCAGCCCGACCGCGAGCCGGTGATTCGGCACCCCCACGACATTCGCCGTCAGGCGCGGCCCTTCGTCGAGCTCGACCTGCACCACGTTGTAGGGCACGTCGGCGGCGAACGACTGGAACCACGCCTTGTGGACCACCGTCCACGTCGAGATGCGGCCATGCCCGCTGGCCGCGCGCCATTCGAGTCGCCCAGAGAAACAAGCCGGGCATACCGGGCCGGGTGGGAGGTGCGGTACCCCGCAATCGCGGCAATACGGCAGCATCAGCCGACGTTCACGCAACGCGTCCCAAAACGGCGCTGAGTCGGGCGTGATGCGCGGCAGTGCCTTGGAGAGCTTGCTCATGGATTTTTCATCCGGCCATCAGTTTCTGAAGATCACCGAATCACCCCACGCCGTCGCCCATTGCAGGTGACGGGCGTTCGCGATCTGGCGTGCGCCGGCGGTGCCGCGCAGTTGGCGGACGATTTCGAGGATCGAGTTCCAGCCGCCGACATGGGCCTCCGAAAGCAAGCCGCCCGAAGTGTTCATCGGCATCTCGCCGCCGAGCTCGATGCGGCCGTCCTGCACCCATGCCGCCGCTTCACCGGGCCCGCAAAAGCCGAAGCGTTCCAGCATGAACAGGACCAGTGGCGAGAACGCGTCGTAGGTATAGAGTCCGGCGAGGTCGTCGCGCGTGATGCCGGCCATGCGGTAGGCCATCAAGTCGCGCTCGTCCGGCCCAGCCGGGACATTGCATTGCTGGTTGATGCCGAGGCCGCGCGGTGCGAATATGAATTCATCGCGGCCGGTGCGCAACCCCTGCATGCCGGAGATGTATACGGGACGCTGCTTCAGGTCGCGCGCGCGCTCCGCCGAGGTAACGATGGCCACCGCAGCACCGTCGGTGATCAGGCAGCAGTCGAACAGGCGCAGCGGATCGACGACCATGCGCGCCGCCTGATGGTCGGCCAGCGTCATTGGCTTGGTCATGATTGCGTAGGGACTCTTTTGCGCGTGTTTGCGAAATGCCATCGGCACTGCGGCAAGCTGCTCGGATGTCGCGCCGTAGCGGGCCATGTAGCGCTGCATACCGAGCGCGGCGCCACCCGCAGGCGCGGTCAGGCCGTAGGGCGGTGACTCGCCGTGTGTGCCGCCGTCCTCGCGCGTGCCTTCGAAATCGTCCGGGCCGCCGAGAATCTGGCGCTCGCGGGTGAAGCTGATCGCGTTCACGCACGCTACCACGTCGGCCAACCCGCAGGCGACCGCCATCGCGGCCTGTTGGATGGCACTGGTGACGAAGCGGCCGTGCAGCCAGGACTGGCTGACCCAGCGCACGTCGAGTCCGTAGGTTTCGGCGACACGGTCGTAGTCGAT
>JAYVST010000743.1:0-2443 GCA_043775255.1 Burkholderiales bacterium | reverse complement strand
GCCTTGGTGCGATTCGGATAGCCGACCAGTTGCGCCTTCACACCGGCCTTGATCGCCTCCGCCTTGAGGCCGCGCGCATCCATGCGGAACGGCGGCGCGAGTACCGCCACCCAGGTCTTGTCGGCTGTCTTGAAGCGGATGACGGTATGCGGGTTGTCGTAGGTGGATGTCAGTACCGTGCCATCCAGGGTGAGCACCTTGGCGGCGTCGTATTCGCTCCACCCGTGGTGGGCCAGGGCAGGCAGGGGAAGCATCAGGGCGGCAGCCAGCAGCAGCTTGGTTTTCATTCAATCCTCCTTCGCGATGGGAGCAAGTAGATCGAGCCGCCGCTCACGTTCTTCCCTGGGAAGCGCAGCGAGCACGCGTACCTCGTCGAAAAACCGGGCAAGGTCGCCGGCGCAACGCTCGAGCAAGGCGGCGAACTGCGGTACGCGCCGAGTATAGGTCGCAATCGAGCCAAGTTTGGCGTTGTTCAAGTCTTTGAGGACGAAGTCATCGTAAGCGCGTTCCTGCACCTGGCTCAAGTTCCAGCGCAACTTTTGCGCAGTGTATTGGTCGGTCAGCGCCTTGAGAACGCGCCCCTTGGCTTCGCGCCTGGCGCCCTCGTCGCCGGGCGCCGCATAGGCCGCCGTCAGATCGCGTCGGGCCGCCACGAACAGGCGCATGAGCTCGCGTCTGCGCAGGGCGAAGGCGGTGTAACTATCGCGGTCGGCCGCAGATGCGTTGTGCACCATCCAGCGCTTGAGGCCGGCCTCCTCCACCGCCACGGCAAACGACTCGTTGAAACTCGAATCGTCGCGCACGTACGCCACCTGGTGCGTGAGCTCATGAAAGATCAGTCGGGCAATTTCGAGGTCGGGATAGCGGATAAAGGTGTTGAGCAGGGGATCGGCAAACCAGCCGAGGGTCGAATAGGCCGGCACCCCGCCCACATACACATCGAGCCCTTCGTCGCGCAAGATGGCGGAATGGCGCAGGGCCGCCTCCTGATTGAAAAAACCGCGATACACGACGCAGCCGGCGACCGGAAAGCATTGCGTGCGTAGCTCCAGCGACAGGGCAGGCGCGGCAAAGACGTTCCAGACCACATAGGGGCGCTGCAGATCGGCGTAGCGGCGATAGCTGGCGTTATTCGGCAGGCCCAGTTCACGGCTGGCAAAATCGCGCGCGCGCTGTGCGTACGCCAGGCGCCGCCTGATCTCCACCGGGGTTTGCGGATCGGCCAGCATTTCTTCCACCGGCCGCGCCAGGCGCGTGACTTCCATCTGGCCGGTGAACGCCTGCCAGTAGAACGACATGGTCGAGCACCCCGTGAGCAGCAGCACTAAGGCCAGCAAGGCCGGTGTTCTCACCCGAAGGTTCCGTTCTGGATGAAGCACAGCATGCGCCGCGCCACGGTTTGCGATATCAGCATGGCCGTATGACCCACCGGCAGCACGAGATGTTCCCGCGCGCCGGCCACGCGGGTCTCTTCGACACTGACGGTGCCGTCATGCGGGCGCTTGAGATCCGGCGCCACCATGCGCCCCAGGCCGACATTCGCATCCCCGGCGATCACCCCCAGCTCCACACCCGGCGGCACGCTCGGACGGCGTGCACCCAGCCATTCCTTCAAGGCGTTACCGGCGAGTGCGTCGCCAAACCGTCCAAGCACCGGACGCACGCCGCGGCCGCCCACCAGCGCGCGGCCGGCACGGCTGTCCTGGAACGGCGGCCCCGCCAGCACGATGCGCCCGAGCGTCTTGCCCGGAAGTTGCCAATCCAGGCTGTCGAGCATCGAAACGATGGTGATCGCGCCAAGACTGTGACCGACCAGGTGGATCTTGCCCTGCGGCAGACCGGCGACGAAGCGCGCCAGTTCGGCCCGGTTGTGCACCATGCGCCCGCGCACGCTCGGGTACGAGAAGGCATGGGCGGCGTATCCGGCACGCTCGAACTGGCTCTGCCAGAATCGCATCGCAAAACCCGACAACCACAGGCCATGCACGCACACGACCGCCTGGTCGCGCAGCACCGTCATTTCGCGCAGGTCCGTCAATTTGCGCAGCTCCGTCATTTCGCGCAGGTCCATCATTTGGTGACCTCCAGCGCAAACAGCACAACAATGATACCGAAGGCCACCATCAGGAGCGGCATCACCACGGCGGTGATGAAGTTGACCCGCTCAGCCTCGGCCGGATCGGCGGGATTGAACGCCACTTCAACGGTTTCGCCGAGCTTCAGGCGCTGGTGGTACGGCATGCGCGACACGAAACGGCGCATCTCGCCGGCGCCATCGCGGTATTCGATCTCCGGGCAATGCAGCACCGACACCCGCACCAGCGCAATGACCTCGCCCCGCGCGCGCGGCCAGTGGCGATACTTCTGCCAGGACAGATGCACGAACGCAACGCCCATGGCGCAGAAGACCAGACCGGCGAAAAGCGGCCAACTGGAAAAAAGC
>JAYVST010000742.1:0-5063 GCA_043775255.1 Burkholderiales bacterium | reverse complement strand
CCGAGGCGTGCGTCCGGGTCGGCGAAGGCGAGTGCGCCGCCTGCTCCGGTGTGACCGAACGCGGAAAGATTGGGGCCAAACGGGAGTTCGCCCGGCGTGGCGAGGGCAAAACCTGCGGCCATGCGGCGCTTGTGGCCCAGAACATGCTCCTCGCCCGACCAGCGCAGTCGCGCGGCTTCGCGCAGCGCCGCCGGGCGGATCGGCCCGGCGTCATCGCCCGCATGGATCCCGGCGAGTACCCCGAACAGCCGTGCGGCATCGCGCGGAGTGCAATGGCCGTTGATCGATGGCAGCTCACAGCCGCGAAAAAGCCGGCTGTTGTAGTCGACGTCGCGCAGCATCGCGACACAACGGCCAGGCAGGCTTTCGGCGATGGCGGGGCGCAACAGCGTCCCTTCCAGCGTACCGTGGAACTCGGCGCAGCGGCTGTCGAGTGCGGCGTCGAGGCCGATGTGAAACTCCACCCCGAGCGGCGCGCAGACGGATTCGCGCACGAAGCGGCCGAGGCTCATCCCGGTGATGCGGCGGACCAGTTCGCCGGCGAGGTAACCCATGGTGACGACGTGATAACCGCGCCAGACACCGGGCTCGGTGACCGGCGCCTGCGCCGCCAATGCCTGCGTGATCCAATTCCAGTCCGCGTAGGCGCCTGAAGGGCATGTTTGGTCGAGCCATGGCAGGCCGGCACGATGATCAAGGCACCAGCCCGCTTCAATGTGCCCTTTGCCCTGCGCCGCAAACTCCGGCCAGTAACGCGCCACCGGCGCGGCGAGGTCGAGCCCGCCGGTTCGACCAAGCAACGCGGCACATGCCGCGGCAGTGACGGCCTTGGAGACGGACATGGCGCAGACAAGCGTGTCTGCGTGCCACTGGCGCGTGCGCGCCGCATCGGCGTATCCACCCCACAGGTCCACGACGAGTGCGCCATCGTGCCAGAGCGCGACAGCCGCCCCCGTATCGCCGTGCTCCGCGAAGTTGGATGCGAAGGCGTCGCGCACGCGCGCGAAGCGGGCGGCGCAGGTTCCGTGGACCAGGCAGGGCCGCAGCTCGGTGACCATGTCAGGCAGCGATCAATGTGCGAGCGGGAAGCGCAGCCAGGATTTCGGCCATCGGTCGGCAGTCAGCAAATTCCAGCGACATGGCCTCGAGCGACGCTGCGTGCAGGTGCCGCAGATTGTCCGGAGCGGCGACGGCCTCGCGGGCGACCACGACGTAGTAGTCGCGCATTGATGCGTCGCGCACGGTGGATTCGACGCTGCCGTGTGTTGCGACACCGCACACCAGCACGCACACGATGCCGTTGGAACGCAGCAGGAGTTCCAGCCTGGTGTCGACAAACGCGCTCGAACGATGTTTGGTTACGACCCATTCCCCGGCGCGCGGCGCCACCTCGGGCAGGAAAGCGACGCCGGCGGAATCCGGACGCCATCCCGCCGTTGCATGTTGCATCAACAGGCCGGCGGGCGACGCCTCGGCGTCGCCGCACTCGGTCCGCACATGGATGATGCGCATGCCCGCAGAACGTGCGTGTGCAAGCAGGGTGCCTGCCTGCTTGACGGCGCCGGCTATCGCCATCAGGTCCACCCCGCTGCGACCGACGATGCTGTCCACGCCGCAGGCGTCGGGTTGCAAGTCGATGAGCACGAGCGCGCAATGCGCCGGATCGAGCCGGGAGGACAGGTCGCTCAGGGCGGCGCTACGCTTGGCCGCGACGGATCGTTGCGGGACAGCATCTCGTGCGCCATCCCAACATGCGGCAACCGCCGCCGCCGTCCGTACCTCGCCGAACGCCTGTCCGATCTTGTGGAGCGATGCTTGATGCCGCTCCGGAGAGGCTTCGGTCACGCAGTCGCCCGCGCAGACGACGTAGTAGTCGCGAAAGAATGCGTCGCGCAATGTCGATTCGACGCAACCGCTGGTGACCACGCCGCACAGCACGAGTGTCCGGATTCCGTTGGCGCGCAGATACAGGTCGATATCGCTGCCGAAAAAGGCGCTGAAGCGATGCTTGGTGACGGCGATCTCGTTGGCCGCACCGGGCGCGGGGCCGAGGTCGGCATACCAGTCGGCGCCGAAACTGCCCTCCAGGCACTGGCTTTCGATGAACCCGCGCCGATGGTAGGTTTCGGCGAGCGGCCCGCTCAGCACTTCGTCGTCGTAGGTGGCACGTACGAAAAGCGTAAGGATGCCCTTGCGTCGGGCGGCGGCAAGCGCCACGTGGGTGTTCTTCGCCATGGCAGGCATCATTGACAAGTCGTGGCCGAGCCTGCCAAACACCCCGTCGGGATGGCAGAAGTCGTTTTGGATATCGATCAGGACCAGCGCGGTATGGGTTGGGTCCAGCCGTTCGACATCGTCGAGCAGCCGTCCCTTCTGCGTGATGGCGTTCATGCGCTTCCCCTCTCCTCGTTATCGCTTGGCATGGCAGAGCCCGTCCAATATGCAGTGGATGGCCTGTCGTGTAGTCAATCCGGTCCGCTGGCGTCAGTCGACCTTCGCGCCGGATGCTTTCACGATCTTTTCGTATTTCTGGATCTCGGACAGTAGGTACGCGCCGAATTGGGCGGGCGTGCTTCCCACCGGCTCCACCCCGAGGCCGCGCAGGCGTTCGCGGACCTCCGGCAACTGCAAGGAGGCGCTGAAAGCCGCTTGCAGGCGGGCAATCACGTCCTTCGGCGTCGCGGCAGGCGCAAGAATGCCGTACCACTGGTCCACTTCGTAGCCGGGCACACCCGCTTCAGCCACCGTGGGGATTTCAGGGAAGAGGGATGAACGCACGGTGCCGGTGACGGCGAGAGGTTTGAGGCGACCCGACTTCACGAAAGACACGGCGGAGGCGGTACCGGCGAAATACAGGACAGTCTGGCCACCCGCGGTAGACGTGATCGCGGGCACGGCACCATTGAAGGGCACGTGGACCAGGTCAACCCCCGTCATGCTTTTCATGAGTTCGGCCGCAAGATGTGTCGGTGAGCCAACGCCGGCAGAGGAGTAGCTCAACTGCCCCGGCTTCGACTTGACGTACTCAACGAGTTCCTTGAGCGTGTTGACCGGCAAAGAAGGGTTGATCACCAGCAATAGCGGGCCCGAGATGAGTTGCGTTACTGCCGCGAAATCCTTGCTCGAGTGGTAGGGTAGCTTGCTGTACAGGCTCGCGTTGATGGCATGGCTGCTCAGGGCAAAGAGCAGGTCGTAACCCTCAGGTGAGGCCCTGGCGATCATTTCCGAGCCTACGATGCCACCGGCACCGGGGCGGTTCTCGACTACGACGGTCTGCCCGAGGTTCTCGGTGAGCCGGGGCGCGAGCTGGCGCGCCACCACGTCGGTCCCGCTGCCGGCGCCGAATGGAACCAACAGGCGGATTGGACGCGCCGGATATGTCTGCGCGTGGTTTTCGGTGACGCCCGCCAGAATGCAGCAGGCCAAGGCTGCAGTTGCAATGTACTTCGATACAAGCATGTCGACTCCCTGGGACGGCGCAAGGTGATCATTGCACAACTCGGGAATCGACGCAGTTTTTGTGCCAGGCTCGGCGCCCTTTCGAAGCTTCGCACATTTATCAGTCAGCCGGTTCTGGGCTCGGGTTGTCACAGGAAGGATCCGCCTAAAGCCGGCCACTTGACGCGATAGTGGCGCGCCGCCGTACGCCACATGATGTCGTCTTTTTCGTCGGCCGACAAACCCAGCTCGTCGAGAATCTGCGCCAGGGTGTTGACCCAAAGGTCGTAGGTCGAACTGATCGTGCTGACCGGCCAGTTGGTGGCGAACATCACCCGCTTGCTGCCGAACGCGGCAATCAGTTCGGCGACATACGGCTTGACCGACTCCTTGGACCACTCGACGCCGGCACGCTCGACCAAGCCGGAACACTTTACAACCGCCGAGGTTTCCTTAGCGAACGCGTGGATCTCGCTGCGCCAGGGTTCGAGGATGCCTGTCATCACTGCCGGCCGGCCGCCGTGATTTAAGACCAGGCGCAAGTCCGGAAATTCGCGAAAGAACGCGCGTGCGCGCGCCAGGTCTTCCACGCGATGGAGAGTATCGACGCTGACATCCATCGAGTGCAGCAACTTGATCGACGCCTTGCTGCGCGGATCGCCCAGCCAATCGCCGCCGAAAGTATCGGGCGGCAATGGGCGCAAGCCAACGAACTTCGATGACTCCCGATAGATCTCGATCTCTTCACGCAGGTTCTGGCTGAACATGTCGAGCCAGCCGACGACGCCGGCGAGCTGATCGCTTTTCTCCGCCCGGCCGAGCCACTTTCGCGTTTCGCCGATGTTGTGGCAGGCCTGCACGACGATGGCGCCGCCGACATTGCACCTGGCGCGCAACACGCGTAGATCCTGCTCAGTGAAATCGCGATGCAGGGCGGCGATCTTGTCGCGCATCCAGAAATGCTCGCCGTCGTCGAGCTCCCACAGGTGAATGTGCGCATCAAGGTACATGCCGGGTCTCCTCCTTTTCGAATTCCTGATGCGACGATGCGGTGCCAACCGCCATTGGACGACCTATGTTCATCCAATGCCAAATATTCGATCGATATCCCACTACACAAGCGCATTGAGTGCCGCCCGCCTGCGGTCCATGCCGCGCAGGAAAAGCGCAAGCTTCGTGATCCGGCCTCTTTCAGGTCCCTGCGCGGTCGCAGAAACGACCGCTCGCGCGGCCGTTCGCGGAAATCCGGAAAACCGCGCCCGGCCGGCACCTACTTCTTGCTCGTGCGCTCCCCCGCCGACGCGCCCGTGAGTTCGACATACCGCTTGCGGTCCTCGTCAAACTTGAGATTGACCTGCGCCACCTCGCCCTTCTTGGTGCTGTAGAGCCCCTTCTCGGCCTTGAGCGCGGCCTCGTTCTCGTCGACCCGTCGTTTCAGGTCGGGCGGCAAGGTTTTCTTCTTGTAGAACTCGGTTTCGGCGCGATTCTCCGCCCCCTGACGGTCGAGCAACGAAATGCGTCGCTCGGATTCGCGCGCCTCGCGCTCGACCTGCGTCAACGCCCGCTGGCGCTTGCTTTCAATATCATCGAGGCTGGCATAAGTGTTGAGCAGTGCCTTGTCCTTG
>JAYVST010000741.1:0-4347 GCA_043775255.1 Burkholderiales bacterium | reverse complement strand
TGAGTCGACTTTCCCGCACCGTCAAGGCCTTCAAAGGTAATGAAGCGCCCACGAGTCATCGCGTCAGGCTCCGCTGCGAAAGTTGCGCACGCATGTTAGCCCCCGCGCCGCTGGAACCGGTTGACAGCCCGGTTGTGCGCGTCGAGCGAGGATGAGAACTCATGGGTGCCGTCACCGCGCGCTACGAAGTACAGGGCGTCGGTCCGCGCCGGATTGAGAGTCGCTTGCAAGGCCGCCAGTCCCGGCAGGGCAATCGGCGTGGGCGGCAGGCCCGATCGCGTGTAGGTGTTGTACGGACCATCCTGCAACAGGTCGCGGCGACGCAAGTTGCCGTCGAACCCGACGCCCAGCCCATAGATCACAGTCGGATCCGTTTGCAGCAACATGCCGCGCCTGAGGCGATTGGCGAATACGCCGGCGATCAGAGGCCGCTCCTTTGCCTGGCCGGTTTCCTTTTCCACGATCGATGCCATGATCAGCGCATCGTAGGCGGAGGCATAGGGTGTGCCTGCGGCTCGCCGTTGCCACTCGGCATCGAGCCGGCGCGTCATCGCACGATAGGCGCGGCGCAAGATCGCCAGGTCGCTGGAACCCTTGGCAAACAGGTAGGTGTCAGGGAAAAAGAGCCCTTCCGGGTGCAGGGCCGTCCCCCCCGGCTCCACGCGCCGGATCTGTTCGAATACCTGGGCATCGCTTTGCCCCTGGGTTGCATGCTGTATGGCGGGATGAGCGTTTAGAGCCGCCCGGAACTGGCGGAAATTCCAGCCTTCCGGAATCGTCAACTCCTGCTGCGTCACGTCACCGCGGGTAAGCTTGTCGATCAGTTCGAGGGGTGTTGTGCCGTTTTCAATTTCGTAGCTGCCGGCCTTGATGCGCGTATCGCGCCCCGAGATTCGCGCCAGCAGCACCAGCGCATCCGCATAAATCGGCATGCTCGCCGCCGCCGATCGCGCAGCAGCGCGCATCGAACTGCCCGCAGGCACCACCATATCGACGCTGGCAGCGCCCAGGGAAAGCGGATGATGCGCGTACCACCAGAGTCCGCCGGCGGCACCGGCAAAGCTCAAAATAATCAGGGAAATCAGCGCCTTGAATATGCGGAACATGAAACCATCTGAAGAACACCGGCCCGTATAATAGTCGCATGAGGAAACTTTGAACATGAGCGATCCCATCTCCCCGACGGCATTGGCGGGGACAACCTGTCGGCTCGCCTCCTGGACGTCGATCAAAGTGTCCGGTGCGGACGCACGGGCGTTTCTGCATGGGCAATTCAGCAACGATTTGACCGGGCTTGCCTCCAATGCTGCCCAATGGACCGCCTACTGCTCACCCAAAGGCCGCATGCTTGCCGGGTTTCTGGCCTGGGCTGCGGCGGATCAGGCGATTTGGCTTGCCTGTGATCGCGGCATTGCCGCCGGTCTGGTCAAGCGCCTGCGCATGTTCGTGCTGCGTGCCAAGGTGCTGATCGAAGATGTCGGAACCGATTGGCAAATCGAAGGCATCATTGGAGGATACGGCCCCGCGCCATTCTGTGCCGAACACGCGAACGGCGCGACGCGCATCGGACTGCTGTCGATTGAAGGCATGTCCCGCCATCTGCTCGTGCGCCCGGCAGACGATGTGACGGCAGCCGACGAAACCCCCTGGAAACTCGCGATGATCCGGGCAGGGGAATCCTGGATCACTTCGGCGACCCAGGATCAATTCGTACCGCAAATGGTCAATTTCGATGCCTTGGGCGGCATCGACTTCAAGAAGGGCTGCTACCCTGGTCAGGAAGTGGTGGCACGCGCGCACTACCGCGGCGCAGTCAAGCGCCGCATGTTCCGCGCCACGGTTGCGTCGGGTGGCAGGACAGGTCAACCAGTGTCATGCGAGCCGGGACAGCCATTGTTCACTGCGGGCGAAAACGCCCAGGAATGCGGTCAGGTGGCCAACGTGGTGCGGCACGGCGACGGCAGCCTCGAACTGCTGGCCGTGCTGTCTACGCAGAGCCGCAACGAGTCGCCGATTTATCTTGGCGGCGCGCTCGGGCCGGTGCTGAACTTCGTCACATTGCCATACGAGATTTCTGCGGCGGAGATCTCCTCGGCAGCATGAGCGAGATCTACGACTACTATGTGTACTACAAGTTGCCGGCCAAGTCGGTCGCAGAGTTCATTCCGGTCGCCATCGCCATGCAGTCGGACATCCTGCGCCAGACCGGCATTCGCGGGCGCTTGAAAAAGCAGTCGTCCGACAGCCTGACGTGGATGGAAATCTATGAAGGCGTCCATCAGCGCCTGCTGTTCGATGCCGCCCTCGCCGATTGCGTTGCGCGATTCGGCATGGAGGGATTCCTGGCGCCCGGCGCGGCGCGTCACAGCGAAGTCTTTCACGACCCGCTCGCCTGACGTGTGCCTGATCGCCCTGGCCTGGCGCGCCCTGCCCGGCATCCGCCTGCTGGTCGCCGCCAATCGCGACGAATACCACGCGCGCCCCACTGCCCCGGCCGCATTCTGGACCGATACCCCGGACGTTCTCGGCGGGCGTGACCTGCAGGACGGTGGCGCCTGGATGGGGGTCACCCGCAACGGCAGATTTGCCGCTCTGACCAACCACCGTACCCCAAATGGCACGCGCAGCAACGCTCGCTCGCGCGGGCATCTGGTCGCAGGCTTTTTGCGCGAGCCGGCTACCGCCGCCGGCTATTGTGCTTCCGTGGCTGCGGATACGGGCCAATACAACGGCTTCAATCTGCTCGCGGGCGACGCAGACGAGCTCTGGTATGTTGGCAATCATGCCGCCGTGGCCGAGGTTCTGCCTTCCGGCATCCACACGTTGAGCAATGCGCGCTTGAACACGCCATGGCCCAAGGCGGTCGGGTTGGCGCTAGCGCTGCAAGAAAGCGCCAGGACCGCGCCGGGTGAAGACGCCATGGTTGGCGCTCTTATGGGCGCGCTGCGCGACACCACGGTGCCGCAGGACGCGAGCCTGCCCGAAACCGGCGTCGGGATCGAGCGCGAGCGCATGCTCGCGCCGCGCATGATCGTCGCCCCGCTTTACGGCACCCGCAGCGGCAGCGTGCTGATCGTGCGGGAGAACGGGTCAATGCGCTTAGACGAGCACAGCTTCGATAGCGCCGGTCGGACCATCGGCATTGTCAGCCAGTCGCTCGGCGCATCAGGTCGCGACACAGGCTGAGCACATCGTAGACCGGCAGGCCGGTCGCGGCGCGCAAAGCATCCGCATAGGGTGGCATGTTGGTGCATTCCAGAACAATGGCCCCGACATCGGCATGGCAGGCAAGGAGCCGCATGCCGGCTTCGAGCACCTCGGCTTCGAGCTTGCCGACATTCATTTCGGCCTGATCGCCAAGAATGGCGCGCACGAACTCGCCCTCGGACGCCACGCCGACCACCGGTGTCGCCGGGTCCGCGCCCGCGCCAAGCAGGTGCTCGACACCCAGGCAGTCCGCCGCGATGGTGATGACACCGGCACGCCGCCCGCCGGTCAGTCCGGCATTGATCGCGCGCAACAGCAGCAGGCTCGAGGACGCGAACGGCACCCTCAATGCGCCGGCGATTTCGGCCTGGAACAGGGAGAGAAAACCGCAGCTTGTGGCGATTGCGCAGCAGCCGTCGGCCTCGAGCGCCTGCGCTGCGGCAACGAAGGGTTCGATCAGGCCGGCCGCGCGCTCGCGCACCACCCGCTGCGGAGTCGCATCGGCGACGATCCGGTAACGGACCGGAAACGCGAAGCTCGCAGCGTTGCCGATATCGCCCGCCGGTCTTGGAAAGCGCGTCTTCAGCATCAACACGCCGAGCATGGGTGCGTCTGCGCGCGCCAGATCAGGAGGCCTTACGCTACCCATTCGCTGACCGGCGCGCACGCCTCGTGCAGAGGCTGGCATATCACATCGACTAAGGCTGGTCCGCCATGGTCGAGCGCGGCGGCCAGAACCCCGGCGAGCGCTTGCGGGTCCTCTACGCGCCAGCTCTTCACGCCATACGCCGCCGCAACCGCCGCATGGTCCGTGCGGCTGAAGTCGACCGCAAAATAACGCGCGTCGAAGCCCGATTTCTGCCCTGCCTTGATCCAGCCATAAGTGGCGTTCGAGATCACCACCATTACCAGAGGCACCTTGAGGCGCACGATGGTTTCGAGTTCGCCCACCGTAAAGCCAAAGCTGCCGTCACCCATCACCGCGACCACCCGTGCATTGGGATCCGCGAAATGTGCACCGACCGCAGCCGACATGCTGTAGCCCAAGGCGCCATGCGCGCGGTTTGAAAATAGCCGCCGGCCGGTAGTGCGGATTTCGAAATATGCCGAGAAGTAGGGGCACGGCGTGCCAGGATCGGC
>JAYVST010000740.1:0-4310 GCA_043775255.1 Burkholderiales bacterium | reverse complement strand
AGGGATGCACTGCGGGCCGGCGCTGCCGCAGCGGCGTGTACACCGCGTAAAGCAGCGCCGCGCCCAATATCCACACGTCGCCGCGATTGATCGACAGGTACAAAAGCTTATCCAGCGAGCCGGCGCCGGCGATCGCCGTCACCCCCGGCCAGCGAGGCCGCCACCCCCGGCGCCTGCGCCGCGCCGCTCGCCGAACAGCGCGAAGGCTCACAGCAGGATCACCACCGGCATGGCGGACTGCAATAACGGCGCGTTGAGCGCGGTGGTGTGGTTGATCCCGACCTAGCACACCGTGTTGTAGGACGCGATGCCGGTGAACGACAGCAGCAGCATGACGCGCCAGTGCCGCAACAACAACGGCCAGTCGCGCATGAGATGCGGCCCGGCGAAGCCGATGGCGATCGGGAAGGCGCCGCTCCAGCGAAAGTACGCCAGGGTCACCGGCGGCACGCAGACGACGATGACGCGGCCGATGATGACGTTGCCGGACCAGGACAGGTTGGCAAGGAACAGCAGGGTCCAGGCGGAGGACCAGAGGCGGGAGAAAAGGCCTTGCAATATCGTGGGCGGCGTGATTCCGCCTGCGGGGTCTTCGAATTCCCGAAGGGCGATGCTTCGGAAAGTTTCCCGTGCAACAGCGCCACCGCCTCGTCTTCGAACGCGCGCATGTCGCACGACTGAAATGCGTCCGCGAAAAGCAATCCCGCCGTAGGCCAGTCGTATCCCAGGTGGCGCAACAGGCGGCTATTGAGGCGTTTACGTCGACGTCCTCGAAAAAGTCCCTGTCGTTGTCGCCCTGAATGCCTGCAACCAGTTGCGTGCCAAGCTCGGCTCAAAAAACAGGCAGGGCACGCGCGACCGCGCGGGTGCCGCTCGGCTTTCGTCCACGTCTTCCAGCGCCGGCCAGAGGCCAACATATGCATAGGGCGGGTTGGTCCAGAAATAAGGTGTATCCCGATGCAGTGGCTGCTCTGACCCACGTTCAAAATACAAGCTGGTGTGGAGTGAGGCGGGGGCGGAAAATCCGGCCATTGCAATGGCACGTTCGGGCATGGCGGAGAACAGCGATCTTAGGGCAGGCAACAGCAAATGAAGATTTACTACCCTGGAAAACCTGCCTTCCACAAGCAGATCGTTCGCATTCAGCCAGGCCAGGTTGTCCGTCTTGAAATTCGCCAACTGGAAGCAGGCCGCGTCTATCGGGTCTGCATGCAAGACGCGAGGAAGCACCGCAAATCCGTCGCGTTCATAGCGCTCGGTGGCACTCAACTCCGCAGTCGGCATGGCCCCTGCACCGGTTGCCGAAGGCGATGTTCCACTGGTTGACTCCATGCGAGTTGCCCGTGCTTGCGCATTCAAGTGGGCCTACCTGCGGTTGACCGACGGCGCCAGCGCCCGGTTTTCGAACCGGCCGAATCGCAACCAGTGATCTCGCGCATCCATCCCGGCGGCACGCACATCCGGGTTGGCGAGCAAGTAGTTTTCGCCGACGAACCCGGGCGGCAGCGCGCGCGCGAATGCGTGGCGCGCACGAATTCCTCGGGATAGGACGACCAACATAGCAGTTGGGCACTGTCTCACCGGTACTGATGTTGGCGTGCTCCCTGAACCAGATGGAACCAAAAATCGGGTCGGAGCGCATCGGCGTGTAGTACGCGGAGTCATCGAAAAAATAGTGGGTCACTTGCGACCAACGCGTGAGGTCGCATCGTCGCTGCCGTGCGCCGCCATGCAACAGGTTTGCCGCCCAGAAAAGCGCCTGGCCATTGCGCGTGAGCAGGTTGTGCCGCATCTCGATTTCCAGCTGCCGCACCTGGCGCGAAAGTGCCGGCTGGGCGATGTCGAGTTGGTCGGCGGCGCGCGTGAAGCTGCCCAGTTCGGCCAACTGCACGATGTACTCAAGTCGCTTGAGATTCATGGGCGTTACGCGCGATCGGCGACCTTCGCTTGAATGGGCGGGGCCGCGAGATCTTCCCCCGGCGGCGCCATCTCGTAGGTGTCGCGGCCGGCGGCCTTGGCGGAATACAGCGCGGCGTCGGCGCGTTGTATCAGGGTCTTGGCGTCGGCGCCATCGTCGGCTTGATAGGCGATGCCGATGCTGGTGGAGACCTGCAGAGGGTGCCCCGCCACCGTGAACGGGCGCCGGATCGCCGACAGGATCTTGCGCGCGACGGCTTGCGACTCTTCGGGGTTGTGCAGACCTTCAAGGATGATGACGAATTCGTCGCCGCCCAGGCGCGCCACCGTGTCGGTCTCCCTGACGCTCACCGCCAGGCGCCGGGCGAATTCCTTGAGCACCTCGTCGCCGGCGCCATGGCCCAAGGTGTCGTTGATTTTCTTGAACTTGTCGACATCCAAGTACATCAAGGCGAGCGCGCCTTCGCGGCGACTACGCGCGATCGCGCGCGCCAGGCGCTCGTTGAAATGTGTGCGATTGGGAAGTCCAGTCAAGGCGTCGTCGCGTGCCAGCTTCTCGAGTTGACGTTCGGCTTCCTTCAGGTCGGTGATGTCGTGCATCAGGGTGAACAGGCCCTTGACCGACCCGGCGTCGTCCGGATCGGGCACCAGGGTGACCTGCACATGCTTGCGGGCGCCAGAGCCGGCCAGCTCGCGTTCGTAGCAGACTACACGTCCGCCCAGGGAGGCTTCGATATGGTGGCGGAATCCCGCGTACACGGGCGCGCCGTAGAACTCGGCCAAGGTGCGGCCATAAAGACCTTCAAGAGGTGTGCCGAACCATGCCACATACGCCTGGTTGGCGAATTGAAAACGCGTCTCGCGGTCCAGGTAGGACACCAGCGCCGGGATGTTGTCGGTGATCAGGCGCAGGCGCGCTTCGCTGGCCCGCAAAGCCTGGCGCGCTTCGTGCTCGGTGATGATGTCGCGCATCACCCCGGAGAAGAATTCCGCCTTGCCGTCGGCACCGCGATGCGCGACCAACATGTGGCTCAAGGGAACTTCGCGGCCCCCGCGGTCATAGATGGCGGTTTCGCCCACCCACGCGCCGGTGCGGGAAGCGGCGGGAACCGCTTCCTCGACCAGGCGTTCGATCGTCCAGGCCGGGTAGTGATCGACGATCGAGGTGGCGCTTACGTCGGTGTCCGGCGCGATGCCGCGCAAGCGTCTGCCGGCGGGATTGATGTAGGTGACGCGGCCCGTCGGATCGGTGGTGGCCACAAAGTCAGAGGTTGCCTCGAGAATCGATGCCAGCATGCGCCGCGCAGCCTCATTGGCGCGCCGCTCGGTGATGTCTTCCATGCTGCTGACGTAACCGGAGATTTCCCCATGCACGCGGATCGGGGCGGTCTTGACCAGCACCAGGACGACCCGGCCATCGGCGTGCCTGAAGCGATGCTCGATCTGCCGCGCCGACCCGCCGGATGCGACGGATCCAAGGTATTCCCTGACCTTGGCACGATCATCCGGATGCACCGCCTGCCGCCAGCCACGGCCCAGGCACTGATCGAAGGACAGTCCGATCATCCGCTGGTAGGCCGGATTGACGTAGACGCAGCGGCCCTCGGCATCGGTGCGGAACACACCGAGCGGCGAGGCCTCGTTGGCCGCATGCAAACCGGCCTCCTGGGTGCGCAGGGCCGCTTCGGCGGCGAGGCGTTCGCCCATCACCGAGTTGAAGGCGTGCGCAAGATCGCCGATTTCGTCGTCGCGCACCACCTTGACGGGCACGAAGCCGGTGCTTCCGGCGCGCAGCCGCTGGATGCTGCCGCGCAGGTCCGCAAGCGGCGCAAGCAGATAGCGGGCGCCCAGCCAGGCCAGCAGGGACAGCGCGAACACCAGCAGAGTGCCGAGCTGCAGGGTGCGCGTGCGCGCGTGCGCGATCGGCGCGAAGGCCTCCTCGACCGGCATCGCCGCCACCAGCACCCAAGGCACCGCGTTGAGCGGCTTGTAGCTGAACAAGGCGTGCAGGCCGCGGCTGTTGTCGTTCTCTTCCCAGCCCTCGCGGCCCGCCATCGCATGGTCGAAATACGGCGAAACACCCGGCGCGGGGCCGGGGGTCATCACGCGCGAAGTGTCTTTCGACAGGATGATGGTGCGGTCACGGCCGAGCAGGGCGAACGTGCCGGTCTTGCCGACATCGGCCCCGGCCAGCCTGCCCAGGAAATTCGGCTTCAGCAGCGGTAGTGAGCCGGTCAGCATGCCGGCGACCTTGCCGTTGGCATCCAGGACCGGCGCCGTGAAGACGATGGTGGGCTGGTTGCTAGGCCGAGCCAGAAAGGGCGCCGAGATTTGCGGCAGCCCGGTCTCGACGGTTTTGCGGAAATAGTCGCGATCGCCGACGTCGATGCCGC
>JAYVST010000739.1:0-4142 GCA_043775255.1 Burkholderiales bacterium | reverse complement strand
GACCTGTGGCAGGGTGCCGATCTGCGCGATCGGCGTGAAGTCGCGGATGTTGTCGAACGGCACGTTCTTGATGAGGAACGGAAAAATGACGTGCGGTGGACTGACGGCCACCAGCAAGGTGTGGCCGTCCGGCGCCGCCTTGGCGACCACGTCGGAACCGATTGCCGCCAGCCCGCCGGCCCGGTTCTCGACTACCGCCGGCTGGCCCAGCAACTCGCCCATGCGCACGGCCATGGCGCGCGCGATCGTATCGGCCGCACCACCGGCGGCGAAGGGCACGACGAGCCTGATCGGTTTGGTGGGATAGGACTGGGCCTGCGCCGGATGCGGCATCAGGAGCATGCCAGACATCAGGATGCACAGCAGTTTCATCGCAGACCCTTTCCCCTTACTCCACCCGTGCGCCCGAGGCCTTGACAATCGGCAGCCAGCGCGCCGGTTCATCCTTCATCATCTGCGCAAACGTCTCCGGCGAAGCAGGTGACGCGAGTTCAAAACCCTGCACCTCCATCTGCTGCCGGACCACCGTGTTGTTCAACACCTTCGCAATCTCCGTGTTGAGTCGCGCGACTAAGCCGGCCGGCGTCCGCGCCGGCGCGGCGAAGCCGAACCACGCCGTGACTTCGTAGCCGGGTAGCCCGGATTCGTCCAGCGTGGGCAACAGGGGCAGGAAACTCGACCGCGTCTTGCCGGTCACGGCCAGTGCCTTGAGCGTTCCCCCCTTGATGTGCGCAAGTACCGTTGGCAGGTTGAAAAATCCCATGGTCACATGGCCTTCGGCCACCTGGTCGATGCCGTCCCGCGAAGCGGTGAACGGCACATGCATGAGATTGACTTCGGCCATCGAGGCGAACATCACGCCGGAGAAATGATGGGTGGACCCGGCGCCGCCGGAGGAATACGTCAGTTCGCCCGGCCTGGCGCGGGCGGCGGCGATCACGTCCTGCACAATGCCGGCCGGGTTGTCCGGATGCACGATCATCACGTTGCCGAGCGCGCCGGCCAACGCAATGGGCGCGAAGTCCCGGATCGGGTCGTAGCCGGGGTCGGTATACAGACCCATGTTGATGGCATGGGTGCCGTTGGACACGATGGCAATGGTGCAACCGTCGGGGGCAGCGCGCGCCGCCTTGGCAGTGCCGATGGTGCCGCCGGCGCCAGGCAGCAACTCGACGTTCACCGGCCGTCCCATGCTGCGCGCCATTTCGGCCGCGAACAGGCGCGCTGCGGTATCGACGCTGCTGCCGGCCCCGAGGGGCACGATGATGGTGATGGCTTTCAATGCTTGGGCCGGCAGGATCAGTGCCGGCTGCGCGGCTCAGGAGAGCGTTGTTCATTCACCCGTGTCGCTCCGGCGACCGACTCTTCGGTTCGAGCAGAATGGCAGCGCAGCATCAAGCGACCTCGCAGTCGAGTGCATTGAACATGTGACAAATACCGAGTGCCAAACCCAATGTCGATACGACAGCAGGTGTGAATCGGATTGAACAAGAATGACGGGACTAAAGCGACAGGCCCTTCTTTACGGTTGCGAGAACCAGATCGGCATTGTTGTCCGTAAATTGATCACTCAGCCTGTAGTCCGCGTTGTGCCTGAGACCCCGCATGGTATTCAGCATCACTCCGAGGCGCCGGCTCCGATCGTGGATTTCGGGACGATCTTTGCTGATTTCGGGGGCGGGATGCGTGAGCTGATGCACAAGATTTATGTGGTCGCCGCCAATTCCCGCGGCAGCTGAAATGCCCGGCACCGGCAAGGCATTGTGAAATGCCAAGCAGTGGTGGTACAGCGCATAGTAAGCGCGGGACGCAGCAGCTCGGAAGCGCACTTCGGACCCTGCCACACGCAGTTCCTTGGCGAGCTCGAACAGTTCAACCGGGGTCGTCATGCGGTTTGTAGTGCCGCGGTCGAATTCTCTTTCCGCAATACGAAACTTACAGAAACCGCCGAACTATTGAATGGAAGCTTGACAAGACGATCGATCGCATCCAGGGTCATTTCAGCCGCGACATCGGGCGCAACATCGACAGGAAGCTGAAATTGGATGGCACCATCTTCAAACTGAACCATCCTGGTTCGATTCTCCGATATGAGGAAGCCGTGTTTCATCATAACGCCGCAAAAGACGTCCAAAATCGTCGCGATCATTGAATCATCAAGATTCGACGTGTCAAACCCGTTGATTGCCGATATCGCACGATCCAAATCAATCGGCAATGTCGGTACTTCAATGCCCATGGTTCGGGCCCTCTCGCAGTGCTCGCGGGCCGCACGGATGCCGCCGAATACGACGAGCCAGTTGATGAACGATGTGAAGTGACCGTTGCGCGGATCGGCCGCTCGTTTCAGGTATTCCAAACCTTTCGAGTGGGCCGCGAGGTTCCCGTAAACATTGACAACCAGGTTGCCGATCTGCGGCGTCGAAATGTTGTTCCTCATGGCGGTCTCGGACGCGTATATGGCCTCATCAGCCTTTCCAAAAGCGGTGCAGTACATGGCTTTCAAGTACCAGGCCGCACCGGCGTCGATGACCATCAACTTGTCAATCTCGCGGGACAATCGTTTGTGAACAAATTCTTCATGTTCAAGGTAGCGACGCAGGTCGACCATGATGGCACTTATCCCAAGGGATATTTCGGTGGCTGTCGTGATTGGCGTCGGGGTGCTCATTTTTCGCTTCGTCGCCTAAGATGAAATCCGTCCGGAGAACGGGTAAGGGTATAGCAGAAGCGGATTCATTGCCGCACTTCACCGCCATTGGGCATGGTTGCAAGACTGTGTCTAAGACGGCTGCTCTTGACTTCCTGATTCGCGCCTACTTGATCAACCCGAGCCGCCTGGCATCATCCTGATACGCGGCGGTGCGTTCTTTGACGAAGCCGTCCATCTGGTCATAGGAAATGTCGACCAGTTCGAAGCCCGCCGCCTGCTTGCGCTTGCGCATGTCCGGGTCGCGGTTCAATTGCGCGAACAGGTCGGACACCTGGCGCCGCACCGCCTCGGGCGTGCTCCTGGGCACCGCGACACCGCGGTAGCCGCCGTCCACCCAGTTGTAGCCCAGCTCCTTGAAGGTGGGTACCTCCGGGTATTTGGGGTCGCGCTTCTCGGTGGCCACGGCCAGCATGCGCAGCTTCTCCTTTTGCTGCAGGCCCAGGGTGTTGTAGCTCATCGCCGCGCTCACATGCCCGCCGATCAGCGAACCCACCAGGTCGCCGGTGCCCTTGAACGGCACATAGGTCACCTTGATGCCGGCCATCGCTTCAAGACGTTTGGTGGCCGCCTGGTTGGCGCCGTTGCTGCCGGAGCCGGCAAAGCTGACCTTTTCCGGATTGCGTTTGGCGTCCTCGATCAGGTCCTTCAAGGTCTTGTAGGGACTGGTTGCGGGCACGCTGATCGCGTCCGGCGTGAAATGGAAAAAGTAGACGCTGGTGATGTCCTCGGTCTTGTAGGGATTGTTGGCTTCCAGCGGCTGCAGCACCAGATGCGGCATGTTGGCGCCCATGACCACATGACCGTCCGGGTTCTCGCGGTTGAGCGTGCTCCAGGCCAGCGCGCCGCCGGCGCCGGCGCGGTTGATCACCACCATGGTGTGTGGCGCAAACTTGCGCTGAAACAGGTCTTGCTGCCAGCGTGCCACCACGTCCGATTCACCCCCGGCCACAAACGGAATGATGTAGTTGATGTTCTTCGATGGATACGCGGGCTGCGCAAGCGCGGCAACAGGTTGCGTCAGGCACGGCAGCAACACAGCCATCGCGACCGCGGCAAGCTTGACGTTCGGCATGGAACTCTCCTTTTCTCGGATACAGGGTGGTGCGACTAGAATCTGCGCGCGAATATACCCTCCAAACACCGACGCCATGACCCCTGTTCCGTCTCCCGCAAACGGCCTTGTCCTGTTCGTCAAGCGCGCGTGCGACACCTGCGCGCTGGTGTCGCCGTTGATCGCCGGGCTGGGCATCGCCGCGCTGTATGTGCAGGACGACCCGCCAGCCTTTGCCGGCCTCGACCCGCAAGACGATACGTCCCTCGAACATTCCTTCCGATTCGGGATCGAGACCGTGCCCACGCTGCTGCGCATCGAAGATGGTCGGGAGGTTGCGCGCACCGAGGGCTGGGTGCGCGACGAATGGCGCGCACT
>JAYVST010000738.1:0-5204 GCA_043775255.1 Burkholderiales bacterium | reverse complement strand
ACCGGACGGCGAGTATATCCAAAGCGGCTCCTTGCGGCCGTGCCGGGTCGCGGCAACGTCGCGGCTTGCGCGAGGGTAGGCTTGCGGTAGCATCGGGCTTGCGAAAAAGGGAGCCTGCCATGCGCGTGATTCACTTGTTCACCCGGCCCGACGGCGAATCCGCCATTGCAATCCGCCACATGCCGACCACCGGCGCCGAGCGGCCGATGTCGGCCACCTTCAAGTGCGATTCACTGTTCTGCCGCGAAACGCCCGAGGGCCACGAACAGGGTTTTCACAACGCGCCGCGGCGTCAGTTGATTTTCCTCACCTCCGGCATCCTCGAGGTCGAAACCAGTGAGGGGCAGCGCTATGTGTGCCGGCCGGGCGACCTGATCTTCGCCGAGGACACCACCGGCCGCGGCCACATCACCCGCTCGCTGCGCGACGTCCGCGGCTTCGTGCACGTGGCGATGGGGCCGGACTTCGATGTGTCGAATTGGCCGGTGGAGGGGGAGTGAATGGGCTGGAAGTGTTTTGCAGGCGTCGATTGTCAAAAGCATTCGATCTTGACCTCTTTGATCCCGCCTTTGATCCCGTCTCAGGCTGCTGCCGACGCGTAAATCGGGATCACACGATGCATGGGCATTGCATCATAGGTGCGACCGTTCATCTCCCGGCCAAACTTCTCCTTGCGCACACCGCCCCATTGCTTGAAGAAGAACGCGACTTCTTGTTCTTCACATTGCGCGCGGATATCTTGTGCCCACTCTTCCCGCATCGGTCGCGCCTTCGGCCCCGATTCACCGCCGACGATGACCCAATGGATGCCACGCAAATTCAGCGCGGGGAGCGGCCCGATCAAAGGCTCACAAGAAAGAAAACGTACGGCAGCCGGAACACCGCGCAAGTCATCCACCCGGTGCAGCACGCGCGCGTCTTCAACGCTCACGCCCATCCAAACATTCTTCGGCCATGGCAACTGCGAAGCGATCTTGACCAAGCGGCCAGAGCGCTTCGTGAGAATCTGGAATGTGTGGTGAGGCGACGCTACCATCGTCTCAAATACGCGTTGAATGAAACTGGTTGGTACGGCCTCTTGAAACAAGTCGCTCATTGAATTGACGAACACCGTGCGTGGTTTTCTCCACGAGAGCGGCTGGCCAATCAGGTCTTTATGCAGCGTCGGTTTGAAGCCGTCGGGATAGCGCGAACTGCCCATTGCCTTGAGACGCTTTGCCATGCGTTCGGCGTAGCAGTGCTTGCAGCCTTGCGAAATTTTGACGCAGCCCACCACGGGGTTCCAAGTCATTTCAGTCCATTCGATACTTGACCTGCCAGCCACCACACACCTCACTTCAAATTATCGCGACTCAAAAACCAAAACCGCGCTGCGCCGAATCGGCTGCCGAACTGTTCCATATTTTATGTGCCAAGTCATGTCGTGAGAGCAGCATCAGCCGGTACAGCTCGGCCCGCTTTCCGTTCTTGAACACTGGGCGGTTCACCGCTGCTCTCAACCCGGTTTGTTCGACCAATCCGATCCAATAGTCTTCAAATGCTGCTGGAGCTTCGCGCTTGGTCAATTGCTCAGCTGGAACATGAATGCGCCAACCCGGCGCCACCAAATCGAACGAGCCGCCGCCATCGCGGTATTGCGTAATCAGGTTGCGTCGCAAATCCATCAAGCTGAAGTGAACAATGATGTCGATGTGCTTGAGTCGGGCCAACGTGTTGATTACCGAAAAGTCGAGCAAGTTCAGATTGAACGGATCCAGCACCGCCAAATTTAGCCCTCCGCCATCGGCTTGCTCAAGCGCGCGAACCACGGTTTCTTGCGCCGGACCAAGCAATGCGATTGGCTGCCCGCCGCGCATTGAGATCCGAGCAGCGCAGGCATCAAGATTTATCGGGTCGATGTCACCGATGATGAATTTCGTAAATGCGCCTCCTTCTCGCATTGACTGGGTAAATGCGCTGACCGCGCTGCCGTCTTGCCATTCTCCGCCAAAGCGCTCGTATACGCGCCCCGGACCGCAGAACAAGTCAATATAGGTTCGATCGGGAAAGCGCGAACGCGCAGCCCAGCATGCGTGAACGTAACGCCGAATCCGGTCGGTCTTGTCCGCCGACCAAAATCCGACCGAAAGAGCGCGCAAACCGTCAAGCGGATCAACCCTGTACTTGACGCGAGACGACATTGCATCTCACTCGATTCTTGCTAAATAATATACTGTTTATATGTATAGTATTTTATCGAAGTAAAAAAAGTTGTCAAACTGTTTTTCGGAGAAAAATTGTTGAAACCGTTGCTGGAAGCGGCTTACGGGCCGATTCGTGCGCTGGTCGGTTTGAATCTAACGGTCTCCCGACGCCTGCCTCAACGGCTTGCTCGAGTGCTTCGAGAGCAAAGCGGGTATCAAAGGGGAGTCGAAAGGGCCTATCGTGTTCGAATTGATTTCCGACGTGTGGGAGACCGTGCTTCGACGTGAGACCTGTAGCCTCGCGTCTTTGCGCCGCAAGCTAGTGAGTAAAAGATAATAACCTTCCCTCGACACTCGCTGCCGCAGACGTTGTTGTTGCTAGCCGCATAGCGCTGCTACTTCTTCGCCGACTTCCCGCCTGATTTCGCGTCCGGCGCTATATCCGGAATCACAAATCCGAAAGGCCGCTTCTTCGGATCGGGCGGGGCCATGAGTTTGGGCATCGACTCGATCAGGCCGGTGATCGCCCGATCGTGCGAATCGACAGTGCGCTCCAGGCGTTTCAGCTTCGACGCCGGCTCCTTGTTGCCGGCGACCAAGTTGCGCAACTCGATGAACGCGCGCACCACATGGACGCTGACCTCGGTGGCTCGGGCGCTGTTAAAGACCGGCGAAGCCCTGATCGCCCCATGCTCGGAGAAAGCGGACGACGCGTAACGGCGGTCGCCATGACCTGCACCCTTCAAACTTGAGGTTGCGAATTGCAACCTCATGTGCGCGAATTCCTCCTCGCTCAGTTGGAACATGTAGCCGCCCGGGAAGTGCTCGCGGTTGCGATTGACCTGCTGGTTCTGCCGTTTGGTCGACTCGCCATAGAAAGCTGCCAGATCGGCGCCGAGGAGCACGCGCCTGCCATGCACGATGACGGCGCACCCGGTATCAGCGACGCAATCACCGACGGACATGTCCACGGCGACCACGGACAGCATCACCAGAGCGTCAAATTCACCAATAGAAAGATCGGCCGGTACGACCAAAAATCACTCGGCAGTCATTTTCGCGGCCTCGATCACCTTGCGATTGCGCGCCATGTCGTTGTCGATAAAGGTGGCAAAGTCGGCGGAGTTCCTGAACGAAGATTCGAATCCGGCTTGAAACAGGGTCGCTTTGACTTCGGGCATCTCCATGACATTTGCCGTTGCCGCTTCGAGCACCTTCAAGACCGCCGGGGGCAACTTGGCAGGTCCCCAGAACCCGTACCAGGTGTTGAATTCAAAGTTTTTCATGCCGACTTCGGCCATGGTCGGCACATCGGGCAACAACTTGCTGCGCTCGCGGCTGGTGACCGCCAGCGCGCGCAAGCGGCCCGCCTTGACTAAGGGCACTGCGGTGATGGTAGGTACCACCACGGCCGACACCTGGCCGCCCACCACATCCTGCACGGCCGGCGCCGTACCCTTGTAGAGCACCAGCGGAATGCCGGTCAACTGGGCTTCATGAAAAAACTGGACGGTGGCGATATGGCCGCCGGCGCCCACACCCGTACTGGCGAAGCTGAACCCGGCGGGTGCTGCCCTGGCTTTGGCGATGAATTCTGGAACCGTCTGGGCCGGGACTTGCGGATTGATGCAAAACACCAGTTCGCCCTGCGCGAGCAGGCCGATCGCGGTGAAGTCTTTCACCGAATCGAATTTCATGCGTTCGCGGTAGAGCAGGGGATTGATGGCGTGGATCGACGCGTTGACGTAGAGCGTGTAGCCATCCGGCGCTGCGGCTGCCACATAGGCCGCGCCGATCATGCCCGATGCACCCGCACGGTTCTCCAGCACGACCGGCGTGTTCAAGACCTCACGCAGCTTTCCGGCGAACAGGCGCGCCACGCTATCGGCCGGACCACCTGCCGGTTGCGGCACCACAATGGTGATCGGGCGCGACGGGAAGGCCGACTGCGCGACGGCGGCGCCGCCATCGGCAAGTCCGACGAGCGCGGTCAGGATCGCACCAGCCTGGGCAAGCACGCTGACAACGGGGGAACGATCAATAGCCATCCACATCCTCCATGGGCGACATCGTGCTGACCCGCCCGCCTGTACCAACCCGCCAGGACCGACGCAGCGGTATCAGGTCAATTCCATCATGTAGAGATTCAGTCCGCGCATCACGGTGGCCTCGCGGTAGCCCCCGCCGGTCATCGAACCATCGCCATGCGAAACACTGACATGAATATGAACCACATAGTCGGTCGGGTTTTCCTTTGCGAAGCCTGGCATGTTGTCCGGCTCGCTTCCCTTGGCGAACAGTTCTCCGGTGAACCCGATCACTTCGAGGGGTTCGTCGATCTTCTTGATGCCGATCTTCGGGGGTGAGCCATGGCTGATCGGATTGGCAAGCGTCATGCTGGTAACCGACCCTATGCCACCGAGGATCACGACACCTTTCCATTTCTTGTCCGCCAGATAGGCGTACAGGGCGGTTGTCACGTCCTGACCTTTGGTCATTTGCAGCATGTGTACAGCCGACATTTCTTGCCCCTTGATGGAATGCGCAACAGGCTGCTCTCGCAAGCAGGTCCGCGCCGTCGCGAGTGTCGATACCGCCGACGTTGCATGGTCACGCGAATTGATGCAACCGAGATTCGCCGCGCACAATATACACACAGGTGCCAGTGCAACTTCTTGCTACCGCGAGGCGCATCACACCGCCGGATGCGCCTCGCGGGTCGGCAACTGATGCATGACAGATGTTGCGATGCTCGGCTAGCGCGACACTGCCATGTGCAATACTGCGTTCGTCCACGGCTCCAGTGAATCCGATATGCAAGCAAGCCCGTTTCGCGCAACGACGTTGTTCACCCTGCTAGCGACTGCGCTGGCCGGCAGCGCGGCGTCGGCAGCGGAGCTTAAGTTCTTCAGCGCAGTCGCCATGCAGGAGATCACGGCCGATCTGGTGCCGAGGTTCGAGCTTGCCACAGGCCATAAACTGGTGCTGACTGTCGACAACCTGGGCGGATTGATGAAGCGC
>JAYVST010000737.1:0-2851 GCA_043775255.1 Burkholderiales bacterium | reverse complement strand
GCGGAGCGCATCCATGAATCTCTGGTCGACCCTGCGCATCGCGCTCAATGCGCTGCGCGTGAACAAGCTGCGCTCGACCCTGACCATGCTGGGCATCATCATCGGCGTGGGTGCGGTCATCACCATGCTGGCGGTGGGCAACGGCGCCCAGGCGCGGGTGGAAGAGCAGATCAAGTCGCTTGGCAGCAACATCATGATCATCTTTCCCGGCTCGACCACCGCCTCAGGCGCGCGCGGCGGCGCCGGCACTACGCAATCGCTCACCGAGGACGATTCGGCGGCCATCGTGCGCGAAGTGCCCGAGGTTCAGGTCGCAGCGCCCTCGATGCGCGGTTCCGGCCAGGCGATCTTCGGCAACAGCAACTGGTTCACCACCTTCTACGGCATCAACAACGACTACTTCGAGGCGCGTGAGTGGCCGACGGTGGCTGGGCGCGACTTCGAAGGGCCGGAGTTGAGCGGCGCAGGCAAGGTGGCCATCATCGGCCAGAGCGTGCTGGTCAAGCTGTTCGGCGAGAATGCGCTGCCCGAGGAAGCCGTCGGCCAGACCATTCGGGTCAAGCAGGTGCCGTTCACGGTGATCGGCGTGCTCGCCAGAAAAGGCCAGAGCATGCTCGGCAGCGACCAGGATGACGTGATCTTCGTGCCGCTGTCGACGGCGCGCAATCGGCTCTTCGGCAACCAGGCCGGCAAGCAGAGGCGCATCGGCAGCATGTCGGTGAAGACGCGCGACGGCGCGTCGATGGCCGAGGCGGAGGAGAAGATCCGCGCGCTGATGCGCCAGCGCCACCGCCTGCAGCAGAATCAGGACGACGACTTCACCATCCGCAACCTGACCGAGATTCTGCAGGCGCAGGAGGCCTCCTCCAAAATCCTTGCCATGCTGTTGGCCGCAGTGGCGGGCGTGTCGCTGCTGGTGGGCGGCATCGGCATCATGAACATCATGCTGGTGTCGGTGACCGAGCGAACCCGTGAAATCGGCTTGCGCATGGCGGTGGGCGCGCGCTCGCGCGACATCCTCACGCAGTTTTTGGTCGAAGCCGTCACGCTGGCCTTGATCGGCGGCCTGCTCGGCGTGGCGCTTGGGTTCGGCGGGTCGCTGGCGATCGGCAACTTCGCCGGCTGGCGCGTCGAGATCGATCCCGATGCTGTGCTAATGGCCGTCAGCTTCGCCGGCGCGATCGGCATCTTTTTCGGGTTTTACCCGGCGCGCAAGGCGTCGCTGCTGCGGCCGATCGAGGCCTTGCGCTACGAGTAGCCGGCGCGGCCCCCGCGCTTGGTGGTCAGCGTGCGTATGCCGCCGGCCGCTGCCCCACCAGTGCAGCCAGACGCAGCAATTCGGCGTCGTCATGGTTCTCGAACGGCGCGGTGACGATGGCGCGCCCGCCGCCGGATTGGGCCAGCACGCGCTTCGCTTGATGTCTTTCCGAAGTGATGGTTTCTCGGTCGCCCGAATGCGCGGCCAGGTCGATGGTGCCGAAGCAGGTGCAGAAATAGGTCGCATCCGGCCGGGTCTCGACATAGAAGCCGGTGCCGCGGATGCCGGCAGTGACGGTGGGCGCCACCACCTGGCGCGTCCGCGCGCTGCGGCCGAACACGCTCAACAGCCCGCCGGTGATCATGCGCACGCCGTCGATGACGAACAGCGAGGTGCCGCGGGTGATCGTCAATTCGCTGTTCGGGCGCACCAGGAAGGCGTCGCGGTTGATGGTGAAGCCCAGCGTGCTGCCGGGGCCGGACACGATGCGATCCCCGGTCTGGATCAGGCCGTCGGGCGCCAGACGCCGCCCATTGACCAGTATGTCGCCGGTGAGCTCGACGATGTTGGTAACGCCTTGCGCAAAAGCGATTTCAGGCGCCAACCAGGCCGCGGCGGTCGCCAGGCTAATGGTAGACAGGAAATCGCGACGGTCGGTCATGACTTAGGCTCGCTTTTTTGGTGGTCGATTGCGCAGGTGTTTAAAGCGCGGATGGGGGGTAGTGTACTTGCGTGGCGACAGCGCCAATGCAAGCAGCAGGGGTTCCGGTTGTACGCCGCCGCGCGGCGGGCGGATGCGGGGCGGCGGTTAAAATTCGTCGATGGACATATCCCTCTTGCTCAAGGCGGCCTTTCTCGGGGTGGTCGAAGGGCTGACCGAGTTTCTGCCGATTTCCTCCACCGGGCACCTGATACTGGCCGGGCAACTGGTCGGATTCGTCGGCGACAAGGCCAAGCTGTTCCAAATCGTGATCCAGAGCGGGGCCATCCTGGCGGTGTGCATCGAATATCGCGAACGCTTGTGGGGCGCTGTCACCGGGATCGCGACCGACGCGCGGGCCCGCCGCTTCTGGGTCAATCTCGCCATCGCGTTCATGCCGCTGGCGATCCTGGGCCTCGCGTTCAACAAGGTCATCAAGGCACACCTGTTCAACGCCGTCACGGTTGCGATCACCTTCATTCTGGGCGGGCTGGTGATTCTGTGGGTCGAACGCTCGGGCGCCGCCGAACGGACTGTGCGGGTGACCGAAGTCGAGGACATGAACGCGCTCGATGCGTTGAAGCTCGGCATCGCGCAAACCTTCGCGCTCCTGCCCGGCACCAGCCGTTCCGGCGCCACCATCATCGGCGGCATGCTGTTCGGCCTGTCACGCAAGGCGGCGACCGAGTTTTCCTTCTTTCTCGCCGTACCGACGCTGGTGGCGGCCTCGCTCTATTCGCTCTACAAGGAGCGCGCGCTCCTGTCGATCGAAGACGCCGGCATGTGGGCCACCGGGTTCATCACCGCTTTCGTGAGTGCCTACGCCTGTGTGCGCTGGCTGATCCGCTTCGTGTCCACCCACAACTTCCGGCCGTTCGCCTGGTACCGCATCG
>JAYVST010000736.1:0-3626 GCA_043775255.1 Burkholderiales bacterium | reverse complement strand
TTCTTGTTGCGGTTCACGGCGAGGAAGAAAACGCTTTCGTCCCCCATGAACGGCGGCCCGAGGGCGCGCAGTTCGTCGCCGCCGTGCGGCTCCTCGATCTTGATGATCTCGGCGCCGAAGTCGCCCAGCATCATGGTGCAGTAGGGGCCTGCCACCACCCGCGTGAAGTCGAGCACGCGAATGCCGGCCAGCGGCCCGCCCTTGCGCGGGCGTGCGCTCATGGCGCACCCGACCCGGTCAGCGCCGCGACGATGGCGTCGAACACTTGCGCGCCGCGCGCACGCGCCTCTCCGGGCGGGAGAGATGCGAACGGAAACGGGATGTCGACAATCGCCAGGTCCGGGATTCCCATCATCGCCGCCTGCTTGGTTCCGGCATTGTGGAAACCGATGGTGCAAAGCGTGACCGTGGGCACGCCCTTGCGCTCCAGAACCACCATGTCGTGCACACTGCACGACACACAGGATCCTCAGTCGCCGATGGCGGTGATGACGCCGTCGAACTTCTCCAGCGATTCGAGAATGTGCGGCTCGCAGAATTTGGTGTAGGTCTTTTTCTTCACCAGCAGCACCTCGCAGCCGAACTCACGCGTAAGCCGCTCGCCCACTTCGGTGAGCAGGTATTCGGCGTTGTGCTTGATGTTGTCGAGCAGGCCGATGCGCTTGCCTTGCAAGTGCGCCAGGCGATCGGAGCCGGCGCGGGCATCCGCCGTCTCTTCAGCGCTCGGATCGATGAGTATGGTGGTCATGTCGGTCTCCGGCTTGTCTGTTGTTGAAACTTCAGGACTGCGTTCTGCGCGCCCCGCACGTCAGTGGCGCTGCATTCACTCTACCGCTACGGTGACCGAGGGCGTGGCCCATCCGGGCAAAAATGCCGTGTGGCGGCCGGGGCCGCCGGCCACCACCACGGTGATCTCGCTGGCGCGCCGCACGATCGGCACCATCTCGTTGTCGTCTTCGCGGTTGACCCAGCGCGGCCAGAAGTTGCGCTTGACCTCGCGGCCATAGAGGCCGCCCAACTTGACTAAGCCCACGGGCTTTCGCGCCTTCTCGTAGAGATACTCCTTGAAATGCTGCTTGCTCCAGCCGTCCGCTGCGATGGTTTCCGCGTGGCTCGGGCACAGCACCACCATCACTTCGCCCTGCGCGTAGAACATGTTCTTGCCCAGCGTGGCCATGGTGTCGGCAATGGTGAACGCGAGGTCGAAGGCGTTCTGGCTTGCCTGATTGTTGACATTGTGCGGCGCCTCGCAGCCGAAGATGGTGACGGTGCTCTGCTCGCGCCTGAAGCCGCGCTCCACGTGCAGCGGGTCCCACGGACTCTGCTCCTCGTTCTCGGCGATGCAGTAGGTGTACTTGCCCGGCTGCCCCAGGGTGGCCTTGTCGGTCACGCCAGGGATCGCGCGGCCGATGTTGGTCAGGATCAGCTTGATCGCGCGGCCGATGGTCGCGTTGGCGCGGTTGCCCTGGCCGAACACGTTCGAGCCGCTGTTCATCCCCAGTTCGAGGCGCGCCGGGCCGTTGACGATCACAAGCGGCGTCGACAGGTGGGTCGAGCACTGCATGCCGTTGAGGTTCAAGGCCGGGTCCGTCATCGCCTTGACCGCAGCGATGATGACCGGCATGTAGGCCGGCAGGCAACCGGCCATCACGGCGTTGACCGCGATCTTCTCGACCGTGGCGCCGGCCCAGGACGGCGGGATCTTCGCCAGTACGGTGGCCGGGACAAGCGCGGTGCCGGTCAGCATCGCGGCAACCCGCTCCGAGGTCGGCGGCACCACCGGCAGCCCGTCGGTCCAGCCCTGGTCGTAGCAGAACTGGATCGGGTCTTCGGCGTCTGATAGGGCGTGTCGCGTTGCCTGCGTCATCTGGTTGCATCCGGAAGGCGGTGCGGGATCAGGCGCGGGGAAGAAGCCCTGCGCACCGGACAAAGTATCTTCCGCGGGTTCGTCATCTGTCAATCGAAGCCAACATCGAAGCCGATTCGCCCGCTCAGGCTCGCACTGCGTGCTAAAGGCCGGCCGGCGCCGGCTCCACTGCCGCGTACCAGTCGGCAATCGCCGAGCCGTTCATGAATACCGTGTCGTCGCGCGCCTGCAGCAGGTCGAGGAGGCGGTTGAACCAGTTCATGCGGTGCGGCACGCCCACCAGATGCGGATGCAGTGGCAGCACCATGACGCGGCAGTTCGACTTCAACTCTTCGGCGAAGGTCTCGAGGGTCCAGACGGCGCGCTCGTATTGCACGTTGGAATGCGCCAGTCCGCCGGCCCAGAGAGGGCCGTCATTCAAATCGAGCGAGTAGGGTGCGGCGATCAGGGGGCCGTGCTTGGTGCGCATCCAGGTCGGCAGATCATCGACCACCCAGTCGCACACGTAGTCGACGCCGCGCGCCTTGAGCAGGTCCGGCGTGTCCATGGTCTCGCTTAAGCCCGCGCCCAGCCAGCCGCGCACCGGCTTGCCGGTGAAGCGCTTGATGCGCTCTAAGCAGCGATCGATGGTGCCGGCTTCGTCGGGTTCGTTCTGCAGCGCTTTCTGGGTCCAGCCGTGCCCCATAAATTCCCAACCGGCCTCCAGCATCGTTTCCGCAGCGCGCGGATAGACGTCGATGACGCTGGCGTTGATGGTGGTCGAGGCCGGCAGGCCGCGCCGCTTGATTGCGTCGAGAATGCGCGGAAAGCCGGTGCGCATGCCGTACTCGACCCACGAATAGTTGAGCACGTCGGGAATCTTGTCGCTACCGTGCGGGCCCGGCAGGATTTTTCTCGGCATCGGCTGATCGAACGGCCAGACCTCGACGTTGACCACGATGTGAACCATCAGCGGCTTGCCGGGCACGGGCGGCGCCAGGCGCTTGCGTTCCGAGCTCATCCGATAGGGAATGCGGGGGTTGCTCACGTTCGGCTTCCTTGGATTGACGGCAGGCGGTCAGTGGCCCGACAGGCTGCTACGCCATGCCAATCGGCGCGGCGAGTTCGGAGGCGATCGCTCCCGGCCGTTCGCGCATCAGGTCATGCAAGCGCTTGCGCTCGGTTGCGTAGGCGGGATCGTCGAAACGGTTGACCGTTTCCGCCGGATCGTTCACCAGGTCGTAGAGTTCGCCGGCGCCGCTGCCGAGTTCGAAGGTGGCCTTGTGGGTTCTGGTGCGTACGGTGCGCAGTTGCAGTCCGACGCCGCAGCGCGAGGGATGAACATGCCATTCGCTCCAGGCCGCAGCGCGCGCCTGTTCTTCGCCCCGGAGCAGTGCGCCGAGCGAACGGCTTTGCAGCGTCATCGGCGCGGCGACGCCGGCATGTTCATAGAAGGTGGCGGCGAGATCGAGTGTCGAGACCGGCTCGTCGACCACGCGGCCGGCGGCGACACCCGGCCCCGAGGCCACCAGGTTCACCCGCAGCAGGTCTTCCAGCGGCCAAGGCCCCTTGAGGTACAGACCGTGGTTGCCCAGCATGTCGCCGTGGTCGGTGGTGTAGATCACCAAAGTGTCTTCGCGCAAGCCCAGGTCGTCGAGCGCACCCATGATGCGGCCGACGTTGTGGTCGATCAGGGAGATCATGCCGTAGTAGTTGGCCGTCATCTGCGCGAGCTGGCGGTCGCTCTGCGGCGGCATGCGCGAGACCTTGGCGCGCAGGT
>JAYVST010000735.1:0-4827 GCA_043775255.1 Burkholderiales bacterium | reverse complement strand
CGATCGAGGCTCTTGTAGCGGTCGATGAACTGGCAACCGCCGGACTGATCGAGCAACGGTCGCAGTGACGCCGCCAGGTCAAGGTAGCGCTGCATCATTCCGGGTCGCGGGCAGACTTCGAAAAACAGGGCGAGCATTGATTTCTCCCGAACTCTGTCGGTAAGTTTGTTCGACGGTACGCGACGCGCCAAGATCATACGGTGTTCTGCGACGCGCCGGGGCGACACACGCGCCAGTACAATCGGTGCAATCGTTGCAACCGTGGAAGCCCGATGCACTGGAACTTTGCCGAACTCACGCGTGCCCAGCGCTACAAGTTGCTGGTCGGGCTGGTGGTGCCACGGCCGATCGCGCTGGTCAGCACGATAAGCGGCGCAGGGGTGGTCAATGCGGCGCCGTTCAGCTTTTTCAATGTGCTGGGGGATGAGCCGCCGATTGTCATCATCAGCGTCGAAGACCGCGCCGACGGGACCATGAAGGACAGCACGCGCAACATCGCCGACTCGGGCGAATTCGTGGTCAACTTAGTCGATGAGAGCATCGCCGCGCGCATGCACGATTGCTCGGTCGACTATCCACCAGAGGTGAGTGAAGTCGCAATGGTAGGTTTCACCTCGGCGCCCTCGGTCCAGGTCAAGGCGCCGCGCCTGGCCGAGGCTCCCGCGGCCCTCGAGTGCACCCTGCACAGCCGGATCGACATCGACACCCGTCATTTGCTGGTCGGCCTGGTGCGCCACATGCACGTGCGCGACGGGTTGGTCGATGCGCAGACGATGCGCATCGACATGGACGTCTACCGTCCCGTCGGCCGCCTGTTTGCCAATCGCTATGTCCGTACCCGCGATCAGTTCGCGCTCGATGCCAATGCCTACGTCGAACAGATGGCCAAGGCAGGCCGGGTTTGACGCAACCGAGGAGAGCCGCGTGAATCGGACCTTGCTGGTCATCAACCCCAACAGCACCCAGGTGGTGACCGACCAGATCGATCTGGCTCTCGCGCCGTTCCGCACTTCCGACGGGCCGGCTATCGTGTGCGAAACCTTGAAAAGCGGGCCGCCCGGCATCGAATCGCAAGCGCATGTCGATGGCATCAGCGAAAAGCTCCTGGCCTATTTCGCCGACAACCCGAGCCGGCGGGACTTAGGCGCGCTCGTGCTGGCCTGCTTTTCCGATCCGGGATTCCACGCCATGCGCGAGACCCTCGCATGCCCGGTCTACGGCAGCGCCGAATGCGCCTACCTGACCGCCGCGGCGACGGCAGACCGCTTCGGCGTGATTTCCATCCTCGCGCGCGCCATACCGCGCCACAAGCGCCAGGTGCGCTTGATGGGGCTGGAGCACAAGCTGGCCGAGGATCTCGCCATCGAGATCGGTGTGGTCGATCTGGCGCGCGAGGATGTCACGTTCGCACGCATGCGCGAAGTCGGCATGACCCTCAAGACGGTGCATGGCGCCAGGGTTGTCATCATGGGATGCGCAGGCATGGCGCGCTACCGTGCACGGCTGGAAGACGCCCTGGATCTGCCGGTGATCGACCCGACGCAGGCAGCGGTGAGCATCGCCCTCGGGCAGTTGCTGGTGCGCGGCGCTCGCACAGCTGCGCAGGTACAGCGCGCGGCCTGATGCCATCGTTGCGGCCTCACCGCACGGCCTGAAACGTCCCGCACTGTGTCAGCGCACGGCCTGACACGTCCCGCACTGTGTCATCGCACGGCCTGAAACGTCCCGCACTGTTTCATCGCACGGCCTGACACGATCTGCGCTGCGTCAACGTGCGGATAGGTGTTTATGCTCCAGCCGGCTCATCAGGCGCACCATCGGCCAGAGCAGCGCCAGGTACATCAGCGCCGCCAGCACGATCGGCGTGGGGTTGTAGGTCAGGGCCTGCGCCTGACGGGCGTTGTTGAGCAGTTCGGGTAGCGCCACAACGCTGGCCAGGGTAGTGAGCTTGATCACCTCCAGCGTATTGCCGACCAAGTCCGGCAGCACGTTCTTCACCGCTTGCGGCACGATGATGTAGCGATAGGCCTGGGCGCGGGTCAGGCCCATCGACAATGCCGCATCCATTTGGCTGCGCGGAATGCTTTCGATGCCGGCACGGAAGATCTCGCCGTAGTAGCTCGAGGTGTTGAGGAAGAATCCGAACGCGACGGCGGCAAGTTTCGGCATGTCGATCTGCAGGAACGGAAAGCCGAAGTAGATGAAGATCAGCAATACCAGCGGCGGAAAGGCGCGGAAGAAATCGACGTAGAACATCACCATGCCGCGCAGCAGGCGCGAGCGGTGCGTAGATGCAAGCGCCACGGCCAGGCCGCCTGCCAGTCCCAGCGGAATCACCAGGGCCGAAAGTGTCAATGTGGTGCCGAACCCCTGCAGCAGGAACGGCCACACCTTGGCGATGATCGCGGTGTTGAAAAAAACCTGGGTCAGCGTTTCCATGCGAAGCGCTTCTCCAGACTGCGGCCGAACCAGACGAAAGGAATGAAAAGGATCAGGTAGGCCAGCGCACCCAGCGTGAGCGGTGTCGGGTTGCCGGCTTCGGACGACCCGCTCGAGGCGACGTTGAGGATTTCATGCAGCGCGACCACCGAGCCCAGTGCCGTGCCCTTGGTGATCGAAATGACGCGGTTGGTCAAAGGCGGAACGGTGAGGCGGATCGCCTGGGGCAGAATCACATAGCGCAGGGTGCGCCAGCGCGACAATCCGAGCGACAGGGCGGCCTCCCACTGGGCCTTGTGCACCGACAGGATACCGGCCCAGAACACCTCTTCGGCAAACGCCGCGAGGACTAAGGAAAGCGAAAGCCAGGTGGCCGTGAACGCATTCATCGGCAGGTCGATATACGGGAATGCGAAAAACAGGATGATGATGATGACAAGTGGCGGCAGCGCCCTGAAAATGTCGGCGAAGGCGACTATCAGCCAGGCGGTAAAGGGCACGCGCAACGACCGCATCACCGCCAGCGCAAGGCCGGCGGCAACCCCGGTGACGATCACCGATAGTCCCAGGCCCAGGGTTACCAGCATGCCTTCGGCGATGCGCGGCAGATAACGCGCTGCCACCTCGAGGTTGAAAAAGCTGGCAATGAATCGATCGAGATCGCTCATCCGATGCAATCATGGGACGCACAACAAAAAGCGCCGGCTGGGCCGGCGCTTGCACGGTCGGTGCGGCTGGTCAAGTGCACTTGAGCGCAACGGGCGTCGCGTCGTACCCTTCCATGTTCGGCACTCCGTGTCCTGCGGCGATCCTGGCGGTTGAGGAATCCGCCAGCGGCTTGCCGCCAAACCATTTCTCGTGCAATGCCGCCAGGCCGCCGTCCTGCTTCATGCACTTGATGACCATGGAGATCTGGTCGCGACCGGCCTTGTCGTCGGCCCGGAACGGCACAGCCCAGACCAGGCCGGTCTTGATGGTGAAACTGGTCTTGACCATCGGATTCTGTTTCGCCGCCCAGGCCACCACGGTGTTGCCGGCCAGATTGGTACTCGCGCGTCCCGACAGGACTGCCTGCACCGCATCGGCGTTGGTGTCGTAGACGTCATACTTGAACCCGTACTTCTCGGCATTGTTCTTGGCCCAGGTGTCATACGCCGACCCCTTGTTGACCGAAATGGTTTTTCCCTTCAGGTCCTCCAACGCCTTGATGTCGGGATCGCTTTTCTTGAGCAGAAACTGGAAGTCGGTGTCGAGATAGCCTTCAGTGAACAGCAGGGCCTTTGCGCGCTCGGGTGTCACCGTGGTGGGCGCGGCGATCCAGTCGTACTTCTTGGCGTTGAGCCCGGGAATGAGGCCGGAAAACTGGGTCGCCTCGATGTTGATCGGCCGCTTCAGGCGGCGCGCAATTTCATTGGCCAGATCGACGTTGAAGCCTTCGATACCGCCGCCGAGTTTGGCCATGGCATGCGGCGCGAAGGTGGCATCGACGCCGGTGGAGATCGGTTGCTGCGCGCGGATTTGCGCGCTAACGACACAGGCGGTGACGGCGGACAGGATAGTGCAGAGGAATTTCATGCGGGACTCCGATTTACTGGTGGTTGTGGCCTGGTATCAAGTGAGCAAACGATGCGGTTATTTCCGAGGGTGCCGGCTACCTAACCTTGGAGCAATGACCATGCCACGCCACTGCTACTCTTCGGTCACGGGCTTGCCGGCGCCGACCCGATCGACGATCAACCGATAGTGCTCCGGGCGCCGATGCTTGGCGAAATTGAACACGTGTTCACGAAAGGTGTCGCCCAGCGCTAGATCGCAATTGGTGAAGATCAGCTCGTCTTCTTCCGTGGTCGATTGCGCAGCGATCTCGCCCGAAGGCGACACGATGGCCGAACCGCCGATCATGTGAAAGCCGTCTTCGGCGCCGCATTTGGCCGCAGCCCCGATCCACAATGCGTTTTCGTGGGCGTGTGCCTGCAACAACAGCAGGTGGTGGAACATGCGTAGGTGTACCGGTTCCGGCCAGTGGATATTGTGCGACGGGGTGTTGTAGCCCAGCACCACCAGTTCGGCCGACTGCAGGCTCATGACGCGAAACGTCTCGGGCCAGCGACGATCGTTGCAGATACACATGCCGATCTTCGTGCCCAGGGTGTTCCAGACCTTGAAGCCCTCGTTGCCGACCTGGAAGTAGAGCTTTTCCAGATGCTGGAACGGGGCCTGCGGCTTGTGGTCGGAATGGCCCGGCAGGTGCACCTTGCGGTAGCGCCCGACGATCTTGCCGTCGGTGTCGACTAACACGGCGGTGTTGTAGCGCTCGCCCTCGGGCGTGAGTTCGGCGAACCCCAGATAGAAGCCGATGCCGCAGCGTTTGGCCTCATCGAACAGCGG
>JAYVST010000734.1:0-7946 GCA_043775255.1 Burkholderiales bacterium | reverse complement strand
CTGCATGCAGCGCTGCTGCGGGTCGGGCCGATAGCCGACGCGGCCTTCGGTACCGGGGACTACACCGGCTCGCTCAAGGCCTTAGCGGCGCTCAAGGGGCCGGTCGACAATTTTTTCGAGGGTGTCATGGTCAACGCGGAAGACGCGCGCCTGCGTGCCAACCGGCTGGGACTTCTGGCCCTCCTGCACGCAACCATGAATCGGGCTGCGGACTTGTCGCGGCTGGCGGCATGACCTCCCTGCGCTCGGTGGGCAAGCAAGCGATGCTGCGGCTCGAACCGCACGCGCGTGACGCGCGAGGGCGGACATGACCGACCGCGTCATGCAGAAGCTGATCATCCTCGATCGCGACGGCGTGATCAACGAAGACAGCGACGTCTACGTGAAAAGCGCGGCCGAGTGGCGCCCCATTCCCGGCGCGGCCGAGGCGATCGCTGCGCTCAACCATGCGGGCTACCGCGTGGTGGTGGCGACCAACCAGTCCGGCATCGGTCGCGGGCTGTTCGATACCGCCACTCTCAACCTCATGCACGCCAAGATGCATCGGCTGGTAGCGCAGGCCGGCGGGCGTATCGACGCGGTGTTCTTCTGCCCGCACAAGAACGACGACCATTGCCAATGCCGCAAGCCGCGGCCCGGCATGTTCCTGGAAATCGCGCGCCGCTTCGACCGCGATCTCAAAGGCGTGGTGGCCGTGGGCGATTCGCTGCGCGATTTGCAGGCCGGTGCGGCAGTCGGTTGCCAACCGGTGCTGGTGAAAACCGGCAAGGGTCTGCAGACTCTGGTGGCAGGCGGCCTGCCTGAAGGTACCCTGGTGCAGGATGATCTCGCGGCCGTGGCAGCGCTCCTCAAGACTTGAATCATGGCCCTGCTTGCGCTACGCTCGATCGCATTCATGTTGTTCATGTTCGTCACAGTGGCGCCGTGGGGCATTTTTTCGTGCCTGACCTTCCCGGTGCGTCAGCCGCGCCGCTACCTGATGATCGCCAAATGGACCGACATCGCCATCTGGGGCGCCAGGCACATCATGGGCATCGACTACAAGGTGGTGGGGCGCGAAAACGTGCCCGACCGCGAAAAACATGGCGGCGTGATTTTTCTTTCAAAGCACCAGTCACGCTATGAAACCCTGCTCTTCCGCAGCCTGTTCCGCCGCATGTGCTACGTCTACAAGCGCGAACTGCACTGGGTGCCGTTTTTCGGCTGGGGCATATTCCTGTGCAGCATGATCCCGATCAACCGTGCCAGAGGCAAAGAGGCGCTCGACCAGGTGGCCGAGGTAGGCGGGCAGAAGCTGCGCGAGGGCTGGTACATGATCCTGTTTCCCGAAGGCACCCGGGTCGACCCCGGCAAACATCGCCGCTACAAGCAGGGCGGCACCCACTTGTCGGTGGCCACCGGCGTGCCGGTGGTGCCGATCGCTCACAACGCCGGCGACGTCTGGCCGCGCGGCAAATGGCTCAAGAAACCGGGCCTAGTCACCGTCTCGATAGGACCGCCGATCGCTCCCGCCGGACTCACCTCCGAGCAGCAGATGGCACAAGTGGAAGCCTGGATCGAGGCGGAAATGCGACGCTTGTTTTCGCACCAGTATTCGGCTTAGGATTCGGCTTAGGATTCGCCAGAGACCATTCCGAGCAACAGTCCAAGCCCGCCGTGTTCCGCCTGCTCCAGCTAGAACTGCCCCTGTTTGGCCTGTTGCGCGAAGGCAAGAGCCCTGCTCCGCCACCGCTCGCCGATGAACGGCGCAGCATTCCGCTGCAGGGAAAGGTCGTGGAATACGCCATTCGCCGTTCGCACAAGCGCCGCACTCTAGGACTGACAATCGACACGCGCGGCCTGCGGGTGGCCGCACCGGCCAAAGCAAAACAAACCGACATCGAGCGCCTGATCCTCTCCCACGCCGCCTGGATCGTGGCCAAGCTCGGCGAGTGGCAACGCCCCGAACACGGCGCGGCGCGCGCCTGGACCCTCGCCGATCCGCTTCCATATCTCGGTCGGGCGCTGCCGCTCAAGGTCGCGCCGGGCAAACCGGGACTGTCGGTATTCGACGACTGCCTGATCCTCACCGTGCCGCGCCCGGACGACGAGGCCACCGCTCGTGTCCGCCTGGTGGCGCTGATCAAGGAAGCGGCGCGTGCCGATTTCAACGACCGCCTGGTCCGTTACACCGACGCGTTCAGCGCGCCGCTGCCGCACCTGCGCTTGACGCGCGCGGCCACCCGCTGGGGCTCATGCGCGCGCGACGCCGATGGCGGCCATCGCGTCAGCCTGAACTGGCGCATGATCCACCTCGAGCCGCGCCTGATCGATTATGTCGTCGCCCACGAAGTCGCGCACATGCGCCACATGCACCACGGCCCGCGCTTCTGGGCAGCTGTCGAACGCCTCTATCCGGACTACCAACCGGCGCGTGAGGAAATGCGACGCATGTCGCTCTTTTTACCGGAACTGTGACGGCGCGTTCGCAGTGACGCATTTTTTGCATTAACCTACGCCCCTTGCCACCGGCGTCCGCCGGTTGCCCCACCGGAGTCCAAGCAATGAAAATGCTGCACACCATGCTGCGCGTTGGCGACCTGCAACGCTCGATCAAGTTCTACACCGAAGTGATGGGCATGCAGATGCTGCGCACCACCGACCGGCCGGACCAGAAATACTCGCTCGCCTTCGTCGGCTATGACACCGAGGACCGTGCTTCTGTGATCGAGCTGACCTACAACTACGGTGTCGACAAGTACGAGCAGGGCAGTGCGTTCGGCCACATCGCCATCGGCGTCGATGACTGCCACGCCGCCTGCGAGAAAATCCGCAACAGCGGCGGCGCGGTCACGCGCGAGGCCGGGCCGGTCAAAGGCGGCACCACCGTGATCGCCTTTGTCACCGATCCGGATGGCTACAAGATCGAGCTGATCCAGACCCGTTGATCCGGCAGAACCACGCAGGCGGGGCCACTCATGGGTTTGCTCGACGATCTCAAGCGCCAGGCCGCGGCGTTACAGGCGCACCGCAACGCGCAGCAGCGCGACTTCGCCGAATGCGTGCTCGAAGTCGACTCTGCGATGCATCACACCTTCCTCTACCTCAACGACGTGGTCAAGCAGCTCAATGTTCTGACCCCGCCGAGTCCGCGCACCTTCGACATCGAGCCGGGGGTTCGCTTCGAGGGCATGCGGCTGGAGGCGTTCTTCATCGATTTCCGCAAGAAGCTGGTGCAGGAACGCGAGCGCTACAACTTCATCAACCTGACGTTCCAGCAGCAATCGCCGCAACGCATCGTCGTGCGCAAGGAATTGCCGCCGAACATCGCCCGCTTCGAGGACAGTCTGCGCCGCGCCGGCGCGACCTTCGAAGTCAACGAGCACCGCAGCGCGCGCCAGATGGTGACCCATGCCGACTTCCATATCAAGTGCATGCTGCGCTCGGGCATCCGCGTCACGGCGGAACATGAATCCGGCTCGGTGCGATTCACGATACGCAATGTCGAGCGGATGGGCGGTTTCGACCTGCTGTTCGCGGCCGAGGACATCACCGATCCCCTTCTCGAGGATTGCGTACGCTACATTCTCGGCGACACCAACCAGTTTCGCGCCATCGGGCGTTACGTCAGCCTGGCGCCGGACGCCTGAGCGACTAAGGCGAGCAGGTTCGCCAGCGCGACGTAGTTCGCCAACGCCACCTCCTCGGCGCGCGCGCCGGGCGAAATCCCGCAGGACTCCATCTGCGCCTCGCTGGCGCGCCCCTTGAGCGTGTTGCGCAGCACCTTGCGCCGTTGGCTGAACGCCTGCATCACCACCTCGCCCAGCAGCACCTCGTCGCAGGCGTCGCGCAACGCCGCCGCCTTGGGCGTCATGCGCACGATGGCGGAATCGACCCGCGGCGGCGGCTCGAACGCCGTGGGTGGTACGTCGAACAGATGCTCCATCTCGAAGCGGTACTGCAGCATCACCGAAAGGCGCCCGTAGTCACGCCCGCCCGGGCCGGCCACCATGCGCTCCACCACCTCCTTTTGCAGCATGAAGTGGCAATCGACGACGCGCTCGGCAAAGCCGGCCAGGTGAAACAGCAGCGGCGTGGAGATGTTGTAGGGCAGGTTGCCGACCACGCGCAAACGACCGCCCAATTGAACCGCGAGAGTCCCGAAGTCGAAAGCAAGCGCATCGCCGGAATGGACCGTGAGCTGCTGCGCCGCATAGCGCCGCCTGAGCGTCACGATGACGTCGCGATCGATCTCGACCGCATGCAGATGCGCCAGGCGCCCGATCAGCGGCCCGGTCAGCGCGCCTAAGCCCGGCCCGATCTCGACCATCGCGTCATCGGCCTGTGGACCGATCGCCTGCACGATGGCTTCGATGACATCGGGGTCGGCCAGGAAGTGCTGGCCAAATCGTTTGCGCGCGGTATGGGACACGATTTCCGCCTGCGGCTTCGGCCTAGGCCGACGCGAGCGGCCGCCTGCGTTGGTGCCAGCAGTGCAGGATCACGATTGACTCTTCGTGCTCTTCAAAGATGAGTGTGTAGTAGGTGCGCGCGACGACGCACTCGCGTGTGCCCGGAACTGCACCCGCGCGATAAACGGCCGGATTGCGGCAAATCCGGTGGCCGGCGAGGTCAATGCGCTGCTTGACCGAGACCGCAGCGGACAGGCTATCGAGCGCGATGTAAGCCAGGCCTTCGGCGAGCTCATCAAGCGCGGCAACAGCCCATTCAAGCCGCTTCGGACGAGGCATGGCGCGTCAACATGGCATCCAGTCTTGCCAGCGCCTGTTCATGCGACACAATGCTTCCGGTCCGCGACGCCTCGCGCGCGCGCATGACGGCTCGGGCGACCCGCTCGGTTTCGGCAAATCCGTCGCGCAGCACAAACGGCAAGACCGCTCCGGGCGTGGAGCCGACCAGTTTCGCCAGTTGGTCGAGACGCTCTTGTTCTTCCTTGGCAAGCGAAGTGGTGCTCATAGGATCTAAACATTGCAATTTGATGGCAACAAGTCTATCACCGGCATGCGCATAGGCCCGGAAAATTGCCGGTCGATGGCTGCGGCGCTCAGCGCACCAGGCCCGGCACGCTTCGCGTATGCTGGCGCCTATACGGTCCGCACGCCCGGAGGGCGCTCGCCGCGTGCGGACGCTCGCCCCGCCCTTGGCATCACCTCATTCAAGGTGGAGGCCGGCACGGGAGCTCTCAGAACGATCCAGGTCGTGCCCTGCACAAACCCGGCGCACCTGACCCTCAACCGGGCGCAGACCCGCCTGTACGCACTGAACGAAACCGACGACTATGGCGCACAGTGCGGCAGCGGTTCGATAGAGACCTACGCGATCGACGCCGCCAGCGGGCACTTGAATCCGATCGGGCGTCAGGCCGTCGACGCGATGCCGGCGCACTTTTCCATCGATCCCGTGGGCCGGTTTGTAGTCGTCGCCAACTATATCGGCGGCACGTTCCAGTTGCTGCCGATCATGCCTGACGGCAGCGTTGGCGCGGTCGTGAGCGAACTTAAACAAACCGGCTCGGGGCCGCACCAACGCCAGCAGGCGCCGCACCCGCACATGGTCCTGTTCGACCCTGCGGGCGGCTATGCCGCAGTGACCGACCTCGGCTGCGATCGGGTGGAAATACTGAAGATCGATGGCAGCAGGCTCAATCGTGTCAGTGCCGCCGTTGTCGCGCCAGGCAGTGGCCCGCGTCATCTCGCGTTCGGCAACAACGGGCGCATCCTGTATGTCATCAACGAATTGGCGGCCACCATCGTGGCGTTCGACTTCGATCCCGCAAGCGGCCGCCTCGGGCGCCAAATCCAGAGCATCGGTACTGTTCCTTCCGTTTTCCCGCCGCGCAAGAGTACCGCCGCGCTGCTGATACATCCTTCAGGCCGTTTTCTGTACGGCTCGAACCGCAAGTTCGAAGATCATCCGCTGGCGGATTCGATCGTTGCGTTTCGTGTCGATGCCGCGACGGGCGAGCTTGCGCTGATTGGCCACACCACCGCCGGTATCGACTTTGCGCGCACCATGGCCTTCGACCCGCGCGGTGCCTGGCTGTATGTGCTCTACCAGAAGGGCGATAGCATCGTGCAGTTCGCGATCGACGCGCACAGCGGCGCACTCCTCCCGACCGGGACCGTGGCGCAGGTGATGACGCCGGCCGGGCTGATCTTTCTCACCTGACCAGGCGCGCACCGCTTGCAGGCCGAAATTCCCGCGCCGGGGTGCTGGAATCGCAGGGCGCCTTGTTGCACAGCAGGACGCCGCCTACTGCTCGACCTTGATGTTGGCTTTTTTCACCACCGGCCCCCACAGCGCGATCTGCTGCTTGACGAAGGCGCGGTACTCCGCCGGACTGTTGGCAATGACCTCGTAGCCGGAGGCCACCAGGCCGGCGCGCACCTTGCGGTCGGTGGCCGCCGCGACGAACGCCGCATTGAGCCGGTCGACAATGGCCTTCGGCGTACCGCCCGGTGCGGCCACGCCGTAGAAGCCGAAACTCTCGAAACCGGCATAGCCGGCCTCGCCGAAGGTCGGAATGTCCGGCAGCACCGGCGAGCGCTTGCCGGTGCCCAGCGCAATACCACGCGCGCGCCCGCTTTGCACCTGCGGGCCGCTCGGTACATAGGCGTCGATCAGCACCTTGATCTGACCGCCGACGAGATCCTGCAGCGCCGGCGCAGAACCCTTGTACCCGACATGCGTGGTCTTGACGCCCTGTTCGCTGAAAAAATACTCGCCCAACAAATGGCCCATGGTGCCGACGCCGGCGGAGCCGTACTGGAAACTGCCGCGCTCGGCGGACTCTTTCTTCGCGTACTCAACCACTTCCCTGAGCGTTTTCGCCGGTACCGACGGATGCACCACCAGTAGCGCCGGTATGCGCGCCACCAGGGTGACGTACTCGAAGTCCTTCATCGGGTCATACGGCAGCTTCAGGCCGAGCGCGGTGTTCAGGGCGATGGGCGCAGGTGCGAACAAGAGGGTGTAGCCGTCCGGCGCGGCCTTGGCGACGATCTCGCTGCCGATCACGGTAAAGCCACCCGGTTTGTTTTCGATCACCACCTGCTGGCCCAGACGCTCTCCGGCGATCGGCGCCACCGCGCGTGCCACCGTATCGAGGGCGCCGCCGGGCGTGAAGGGCACGACCATGCGGATCTGGCGCGCGGGATACGGGGCTTGCGCCGCCGCATCATCACCAGGGGTCAAGGCAACTATCGCGACACACGCGAGGACAAGCGTTCGGTTCAGCATGTGAAGCCTCCGTGGTTCATTTCCCGAGCGCGGCGAGACGGCCGAGACTCTCCTCGGTCTCGTCGATCAGGCGCCGCATGATGTCGTCCACGCCTTCGACTTCACGCAGGTAGGCGACGCTCTGCCCTGCCGGCGTCCACATCAGCGGCTCGACGCGGTGTTCGTTGACGGCCGCGACGATCTCTCCCACCAGCACCTGCTGATAAGGCATCTTGAGCGCTTTGGGGGCGGCCGGCGCGGCCCATTCGTCGCTCCAGGCGCCGCGTACCATGCGCAAGGTCTTGCCGCTCCAGGAGCGCGAGATCACGGTGTCTTCGCTTTGCGCATTGATGAGCTGTCGGGTCAGGATCGGGTCCACCGCGTGTTCCCGCGCGCCCAACCACATGGTTCCGGTCCATACGCCTTGCGCGCCCATGGCGAGCGACGCGGCGATCTGGCGTCCGGTGGCAATGCCGCCGGCGGCGATCACCGGCACGTCGCCGACCAGGTCAACGACCTGCGGCACCAATGAGAGCGTGCCGACGGTACCGGTATGGGCGCCGGCGTCATACCCTTGCGCTACGATCAGGTCGACGCCGGTTTCACGGGTGCGCTGCGCATGGCGCGGCGAGCCGATCAGGGACAGCGTCACCTGCCCTGCCGCGCGGGCCCGCGCCACCACGTCGGCCGGCGTGCCCACCGCCATGGCGAACAGGTTGGCGCCGGAT
>JAYVST010000733.1:0-9109 GCA_043775255.1 Burkholderiales bacterium | reverse complement strand
ATGACGTAGCCCGAATTGCCGAGGTAGGTGATGCCGGCGAAATCCTTGACCGGGTCATAGCCGAGCTTGGCGTAGAGGTGCCCGGCGATGCTGTGGCTGGCCGCCGACAGGATCAGGGTATTGCCGTCCGCCGGCGCCCGGGCGACATAGCCGGTGCCGACCGTGCCGCCGGCGCCGGCCCGGTTTTCCACCACCACGTTCGCGCCCAGCAGGACACCAAGTTCACTGTTGAAGGCGCGGGCGACGGTGTCCTGCACCGCCCCGGTGCCGAAAGGCACGATGATGCGAATCACGCGCTGCGCCTGGGCGGAATCGCACAGCAGCAGCGCGGCAAAGGCAGCGCCGGCGAGCAAGCCCGAACCTGCGCGAAACAAGCGATTCATGGTGAGTCCTTGGAAAGTCGTGGCGATTGTCCGGTGCAAGAATCATGCGTATCGGCACGGTCATTCACCGGCCGCGCAATTCACGACGGCAACCGCAAAAGTTTAACAGGCGCCATGCGCAACGGCGCCACTGCGGGCGAGACGCATGACCAGGCAGCGTTTCAGCCGCTACCGTTCGACAGCGGCAATGCCATCCCGGAGAACTGTTGGGCCGCCTTCGCCAAGGTCCACGCCTTCACCGTTGCGGCGGCCGGCGCATGGGCCGAAGCAATCGATGTGAAGCGGGGCGGCGGCGCTCAGACGCGCCGCTTGCTTTCAAGCAATGCAGCGAGTTCGCGGAAGCTCTCGATCTCCGAAGCCGCGCCCTCTTGCCACTGCGGCCCCGCATCGTCGGGCGGGACCTCAAGCAGCCGCTGCGCGTTACGCAAGCCCAGGCGCAGAACCGAGTCCCGGCCCGGCAAGGCCGCCAGCACCGCGATGACGACTTCGGCCAAGACTGCATAGCGCCCTGCAAGGCTTTGCAGGGAAATTGCGCACGCGGGCACGAAATCGGACGCGCTCGCGGTGACGCCGGCGGCCGCTGGTAAAACCACACGGGCCGCTGCGGCAGCCAATTCTTTCGCCGCGGCATGTCCTGGGTCCGGCGCCACGCGCCCGCTCCGCACGGTGCTTGACGCGAATTCAGACGCCGATATACCGGTAGTGCCGATTTCGTCGGTGACGTCAAACCCAATGTCCGGCGCCCGAGGACTTGCAACTTCGGTAGTCGCGAACAGTTCGATGTCGGGCACGCGCGGACTGGCGACTTCGGTAGTCGCGAACAGCTCGATGTCGGGCACGCGAGGACTGGCGACTTCGGTGGTCGCAAACAGCTCGATGTCGGGCACGCGAGGACTGGCGACTTCGGTGGTCGCAAACAGTTCGATATCGGGCACGCGCGGACTGGCGACTTCGGTAGTCGCGAACAGCTCGATGTCGGGCACGGTGGAAAGAGCCGGATTCGGCGCGGCGCCGCGCCTGGTTCGGGCTACGGGGTTGTGTTCGTCGTCGATCTCGATATCGATTCTCATGTCGCGGCGCTCCATTTCCAGCCTGCCCTCAATTTTCCATCCGTGCCTGAACTCGTAGCGAAGCGAGAAAAAGCCGTGCCGGTTCGACATCGGGGGCCGCTCGCAGCCTTTCGGCCTTGGCGCGTCGGCTGCACATCCGACAGGCGGCTAGACGCGGCGACGATACTCCCCGGTGCGGGTATCGATTTCGATCTTGTCGCCCTGCGCGACAAACAGGGGCACGCCGACATTGAATCCGGTGGCGAGTTTGGCCGGCTTCAATACCTTGCCCGAGGTGTCGCCTCGAATCGCCGGTTCGGTGTACATGATGACGCGCTCCACCGAGGTGGGCAGTTCAACCGAAATAGCGCGCTCGTTGTAGATGGTCAATTCGCAGGCCATGCCGTCTTCAAGGTAGTTGAGTGCGTCGCCCAGGCTTTCGGCTTCCACCTCGAACTGGTTGTATTCCGCATCCATGAACACGTAGAGCGGATCGGCGAAGTAAGAGTAGGTGACGTCTTTCTTTTCCAGCTGGACGGTGTCGAACTTGTCGTCGGCCTTGTAGACCGACTCGGTGCCCGAACCGGTCAGGAGGTTTTTCAGCTTCAGCTTGACCACCGCCGAGTTGCGGCCGGACTTGTTGTAGTCGGCCTTGAGGACAACCATGGCATCGCTGCCAACCATCACGACGTTGCCTGCGCGGAGCTCCTGTGCGATTTTCATGAATGAACCTTCGAAATCTGGGAAAGGGGTCGGGACCGCGCCGAAGCGGTATGGAGACGAAGGAACCGTTCGGGCAATGCCCTTGCGGCCCTCAATTCGGCCATCGGTTCGACCTTCGGCACGCGAAAAAGCCTATTATTTTAACCCGCTCGCAGCCACTTTTGCAGAAAATTCGATCAATTGGGCCGCCAGATCGCGCTCTTCACCGAGTCTCCAGGCCCATTCCTCCGCATGCAGGCGTAGGGCGGACTGGTTGGCGGCAAATCCGCGCCAGACTTCCTCGAAAGTCCAGTCGGCCGCGTCGCCCAATCCGAGCGGGTCGGCCGCCGTGCCTGGCGCCAGGCCGTTCCACAGGGCCATGAAGCGTTCGACCGAGCGCCGACGCGGTTCATGCAAACCGTGGCAGTATCGACGCAAGAATTCCCCCAGCTTGGATTCATGAGCCTGTTCGGATTGCGGATAAATCTGCCAAACCAGCGGCCGGCCGGCCCATTGCGCGCGCACGAAAGAGTCCTCCCCACGCACGAAATTGAGGTCGCAACCCCACAGCAGGCGATCATAGTCGGGCTGCTCCACAAACGGCACGATCGATGCCGACACGTTGCCCAACGAACCATGCGCGCCGGGCGCCGGGTCCATACCGAACCAGTCCGCCACGAGGTTGGTCGAAGGTCCTTTCGGCACGATCAGGCGCACTGGGTGGGGATGCGCAGATAACCCGGTGAGAAGCGCCTGCACCGGCGCCTTGGCGTATGAAAACAGCGAAACGCGCCACTCATTGCGCACCCTGGGCGGCACGCCGATGCGCTGCCAGAACGCCGCCTGCGCCGCCGGATTGGATTGATAGGCGTCGCGCGCCTCGAACAATCCGCGCTCGCGCAAAAGCCCTCCGGTATCCGCAGTGAAACCGGGAAAATAGAAGTGGCGCATGATGCCGAAGCGTGGATGCGGCGAAGGCATGCCGTGGCAGCCACCGACCCATTCTTCGGCGCTCAGGTATTCCAGGTTGATCCACACCGGCGCACGTCCGGCCGCCGCATTGCCGGCCATCGAAGCGCAATAGGCTGCCGGCAATTCGCATGCGAAGGCTTCGATCACCACGTCGGCCGGCTGCGCACTCGCCGTCGCATCATTCCAGCAGCGCACATCCACGCCATGGGCACGCTGCGCATCGACACGCGGGTCGATGTCGGGGCACAGGCGCTCCAGACTTTCGAGGTCGTCGACCCACAGCCGCACTGCGCGGCCGTGTTCGGCCGCCAGTTGGCGCGCCAGCCGCCAGGTGACTCCGACATCGCCGTAGTTGTCGATCACCTTGCAGAACACGTCCCACCGCTTCAAGGCCAATCCGCCCTCCACGCCGGCACTCGAATGCCGGGCAATTCAGTCATGGTTAAATGCGCCGCATGCCTGCGGAAACCCACATGCGCCGCGCGGTGAATTTTGCCCGCAACGCAACCCTGCGCGAATGGTTGCTGTTCGGCCTGCCGAGCATCGTCGTCATTGTCGCCGCGTTCTGGATCGGATTCCGTTTCGTGCAACCGGCGCCGCCCGGATCGCTCACCATGAGCACCGGCGCGCCCGACGGCGCCTACCACCGCTTCGCTCTCCGGTTCCGCGAGATTCTCGCACGTGACGGTGTCACGCTGGAATTGAAGCCGTCGGCAGGTTCGGTCGAAAACCTGGCGCGTCTGAAAGACGACAACGCCGGCGTCGATGTGGCCTTCGTCCAGGGCGGCCTGGGCATGCTCACCTTGACCCCGCTGGCGCAACTACCCGAGGAAACCCGGCTCTATTCACTGGCCAACCTGTTCCCGGAACCGGTGTGGGTATTCCACCGCGGCGCGGCCAACCTGACCCGCCTTTCGGAACTGGCCGGCTTGAGCATAGCGGTCGGTCCGCCCGGATCGGGCACGCGCAAGGTGGCCATTGACATGCTGGGCGCGCACGGCATCGAAGAAAAATCCGGAAAGCTCATCGATCTGGGTGGCGGCGCGGCGCTTGACGCCCTCTTGTCAGGCAAGATCGACGTGCTGTTCCTGATCGCCGCGCCGGAGGCGCCGGTGGTCAGGCGAGCACTTGAAGCGCCCAACCTTAAGCTTGTGAATCTGGACAATGCGCCGGCCTTGTCGCGGCGCTTCCCCTACCTCAAGCCGGCGACGCTGGCACAGGGCGTGTTCGACCTCAAGGCGAACCTGCCGGTCCGCGATGTCCAGTTGGTGGCCACCCAGGCCAATCTGGTGATGCGCGAGGACCTCCACCCCGCGCTGGCCTATCTGTTGCTGGAAGCCGCGGTGGAGATCCATGGCACCCCGGGCCTGTTCCACCAGCCCGGCGAGTTCCCCACTGCGCAGGCAACCGACTGGCCGCTGGCCGACGAGGCGAAGCGCTATTTCAAGACCGGCCGGCCCTTCCTGCAGCGCTACCTGCCGTTCTGGCTGGCCAACTTGGTCGAGCGCATGCTGGTGCTGCTGGTGCCGATCGTCGCGGTGGTGGTGCCGCTGGTGAAATGGCTGCCCTCGCTGTTTTCGTGGCGCCAGCAAGCCAAGATCAACCGTTGGTATGGCGAGTTGAAGTTCCTTGAGCGCGACGCGGCGCGCCGCGACATCGTCGGTGAAGAATTGTCGGCCACCCTCGATCGACTCGACCGCATCGAACATGATGCCGCGCGCCTGGCGATTCCGCTTGCCTTTTCCGACCGGGTCTACACGCTGCGCCAACACATCGAATACGTTCGCGCTCGCCTGACCGCGCCGTACCGGGCCGCGGCCGCGCCTGCCGCAAGCGGCGCCGGGACTGCATCCGTCACAGCGTAGGCGCACCTGCCGATGCCAACAGGAACCCCGGAGAAATGAAACCCGGCTTCGCCTTTGCCAAGAGCGCGATCCTTGCCTGCACCAGTTGCGGCAAGGAAATCACGCGGCGCGTGCCCCCGGGCGACAGCCGCGAGCGCGCCGTCTGCACCTCCTGCGGTGCGATCCACTATGAAAACCCGAAACTGGTGGTCGGCTGCGTGCCGGTCTGGGAAGACCGCATCCTCCTTTGTCGCCGGGCGATCGAGCCGCGTTACGGCTACTGGACCCTGCCGGCGGGTTTCATGGAAAACGGCGAATCGACCGCTGACGGCGCCGCGCGTGAAACCATGGAAGAGGCCGGCGCCCAGGTCGCGGACCTGCGGCCGTTCGCCCTGATCGACGTGCCCTACGTGAACCAGGTGCATCTGTACTACACGGCACGCTTGACCAACCTCGACTTCAGCAGCGGCGACGAAAGTCTGGAAACCCGCCTGTATCCGGAGCGCGAGGTACCGTGGGACGACATATCGTTCAGAACGGTGCTGGAAACCCTGCGCTTTTTCTTCGCCGACCGCGCACGCGGACAATTCGGCTTTCATCATCGGACGCTTGCGTATCCACCGGTATCGGGCTGAGCGGCGCCGCGCTGATCGGCATAGGCAATCCCGTACGGCGCCGGCTTGCGATCGGGAATGAAACCCACGCGACGCATAACCCCGATGCGTCGCTCGCAAGACGATGCCGGACGAACACGCTCATGCAGGTGCGGGCCGGCCGGGCGGATTTTGTCGTATTCTTCGCGTCGCGCTGAACTTGCGCATCCGCTGCGGGCCGGCGCTTCCAGAACAATAGCAACCAGAACCACAAAAATGCATCCTCCAACGCATCCGGCCAGACGGGACTTCCTGCGTGGCGCCGCCCTTGCAGCGGTAGCCTTGCCGGTCGCGGCCCAGTCCAACCTGGTCGATAGCGAAGGCCGTCCGGCAGGCGCGATGGAGGCCCCTTACATCACCACGCCCGAAGCTGTCGTCAAGACGATGCTCGACCTGGCCGCCGTGGGCCCGAGCGATGTCGTCTATGACCTGGGCTGCGGCGACGGTCGCATCGTCATCTCTGCGGCCCGCGATCGCGGCGCGCGCGGCGTCGGAGTGGAAATCGACGCTGACTTAGTCGACCGCGCCAAGGTCGCGGCGCGCCAGGCAGGTGTGGCGGACCGCGTGCGCATCGAGCGTGGCGACCTGTTCGCTCTGGACCTGCGCGACGCCACCGTTGTCATGCTGTATCTCGGCGAAGATCTCAACACCCGCCTTTGGCCCAAGCTCAAACGCGAACTCAGGCCCGGCGCGCGCATCGTCTCGCACCGTTTCATCATTCGCGACGTGCCGCCGACCCGTTCGATCGACGCGCACGGCGTCATGCTTCATTACTGGAAAATCTAGGGAAAGGACCGATTCCACAATGAACGGCATCGTTCGCAGAAAATGTCTGGTTGCAACGCTCGGCGCGCTCGTAGCCGCCGCAATGCTTGCCGCCAACCCGAGCGCGGCCCAGACCGCTAAGCCGGCCCCGTTCGAACCGGTGGTCGGCCAGGCCGGGAAGGACGTGATCTGGGTGCCTACGCCCCCGATGCTGGTCGAACGCATGCTGCGCATGGCCCAGGTCACGCCCCAGGACACGGTCATCGATCTCGGGTCGGGGGACGGGCGCATCGCGATCGCTGCGGCGCGCGACTTCAAGGCGCGCAGTTTCGGAATGGAGTACAACCCCGACATGGTTGCGCTGTCGCGCGCGGAGTCGGAAAAAGCCGGTGTCGGCGCCCACGCGACCTTCGTGCAGGCCGACATCTACAAGTCCGATTTCTCGCACGCCACGGTACTGACCATGTACCTCCTGCCCAACATCAATCTGGACATGCGGCCCATCATCCTGCGCATGAAGCCGGGCACGCGCGTGGTATCGCACCAGTTCAACATGGGCGACTGGAGCCCCGACGACACTGCGGATTTTTCCGGTCGCATGGCTTACTTGTGGATCGTACCGGCGCGGGTCGAAGGCAAATGGGCGCTCGAGGCGAGTGCGAACGTTCCCGGTTTCACCCTGGCATTGAAGCAGGAATATCAGCGCATATCCGGTTCGGCGGGTCCCGGCAACACGACCTTCGGCCTGCGCGAGCCGATGCTGTCGGGCGAGCGTATCCGTTTTTCTTTCGTCGACGACCAGGGTCGCCTGCGTGAATTCAACGGCACCGTCAATGGCACGACGATGAGTGGGGAGATGCGCACCGGCGGTGCAAGTCCGGTGCTGTTCTCCGCGCGCCGCACCGGCGACTAGGCGGGCAAGGTCATGAGTCGATCCGCCGGCGACGCCGGCCTGCCCGCTCGCGTTCTTTCGGTCAAGGACGCGGTCATGTTGACCGTCGGCGTGGTCATTGGCGCCGGTATCTTCAAGGCGCCGTCGCTGGTTGCCGGCGCCGCCGGCAGCGAGGCCATGATGATTTTCGCCTGGGTGCTCGGCGGCGCGATCACCATGGTAGGCGCCCTCACCTACGCCGAACTGGCTTCGACATTCCCGTCGGCGGGAGGCGATTATCACTTCATCCAACTGGCCTATGGCCGACGCCTCGCGTTCCTGTTCGCGTGGGCGCGCGCCACCGTGATCACCACCGGCTCGATCGCCCTGCTCGCGTTCGTGTTCGGCGATTACTGCTCCCAGCTGTTCCCGCTCGGCCCCTATTCAACGGCGGTATATGCCTGCCTGGTGGTTTTGATCCTGTCCGGCATCCATTGGGTCAGCACGCGTGCGTCGAGTACCACCCAGAACTGGCTCACCGGACTCGAAGTTGGCGGGCTGGTGCTGGTCATCATTGCGGGTTTCATGGTCACGCCCGCAGCAGCGGCGGCGCCTGCACCGGTAGTGTCGGGCAATGCGGCGTTCGGATTCGCCATGGTCATGGTCCTCCTGACCTTCGGCGGCTGGAACGAAGTCGCCTACCTGTCGGCCGAAATGTCGAGCGACAAGCGCGGCATCGCGCGGGCGCTGATCATCAGCATTCTGGTGGTCACCGGCCTCTACCTCGCCATCAACCTTGCTTACCTGAACGCTCTTGGCATCGCAGGCATGGCCAAATCGAGCGCCGTTGCAGCGGACGTGCTCAAGGTCGCATTCGGCGACTGGGGCGCCCGCTTGATGAGCGTGATCGTCGCCATCGCAACGCTCACTTCGATCAATTCCACCCTGATCGTGGGGGCACGCTCGACCTATGCCGCCGGGCGCGACTGGCCGGCGCTGCGCTTCCTCGGCGCCTGGAGTGCGCAGGGCAGCACGCCGCGCCATGCGCTGCTGGTGCAAACGGCGATCGCGCTGGCACTCATCGTCCTGGGCGCGGCCACCCGCAAGGGCTTCGAGACCATGGTCGACTACACGGCGCCGGTGTTCTGGTTCTTTTTCCTGCTAGCCGGAATTTCCTTGTTTGTCCTGCGCGCCAGATTTCCCGCAGCGGAGCGGCCATTTCGGGTGCCGTTCTATCCGCTCGTCCCCGCACTTTTCTGCTGCGCCTGCGCCTGGCTGCTCTATTCGAGCCTGGCGTATGTCAAGACTGGAGCGATGTTCGGCCTCGGGCTCTTAGGCCTTGGTGCGGTCGTCTCGCTCGTACTCGGCACAGCGCGGCAACGCTGAATCCGGTCACCAGCCTGAATCGCGGTCGGGCGTGGCGCTGATCTTGTGCACAGTCAGATCGGCGCCATTGAATTCCTCATGCGTAGTTGATTATTAAGCATTTATTTGGTTCCAAAAAACTAGAATTCAAACAATTTGGCACTATACAAATGCATTTTGTGTTTTCAAACCGCGCCGTTTAGGTACGCTCAAAAGGGCGGTACGAGCGCGTTGACAGAAATTGCCTCGAGCGGTTAGCTTGTGCGCTTGTAAACACGGTGCACACGCAAGCATGGATCGCCGCAATTTCATCCGCATCTGTTCGGCCAGTGCCGGTCTCGCGCCGGTCTGCAATCTCGCGTTGGGCGCCGCCCCGGTCAGGCGAGAATATGCAAAGGCGCAATTGCTCGACGCGTCAGGCGCCCCGCTGCGCGCGGTTCGGATCGCGGCCCGGCAGAACTATGTTTTCTTCTGGCCGTTCAAGGCCACGCCATGTTTCCTGATC
>JAYVST010000732.1:0-3578 GCA_043775255.1 Burkholderiales bacterium | reverse complement strand
ATGGCCGATGTAGCCGGTGCGTTCGGGGTCTACATCCGGCCGCGCCCTGAGCCAGGCCCAGGCTTGGCCCAGTACGGCGAGGAAGTCGGCATCGCCGTGCTTGGCCTGGATTTCCGCGCCCATGCCGTGCAGGTGATCGCCAGGAAAGCCGAGCATGTTGTACACGCCCGCTACCAACACGGTAAAGCCCTGCCGCGCCAATGCGGCGGCATGGAACTTGTAGTCGCCGGTCAGTCCGGGCGCGTGGTGAATCATCATGACGCCGGGATGGCGCCCGGCAGCGTTCGGGTGCGCGAGCCAGCCGGGAATGCCGTCCTGCTCCTGGGTCAGTTTGCGCGCGGTGATATTCATCGCTGGTACTTTCGTAGGGTTGTGTGAATGTTGCATTGCACGCCGTCGCCGGGGTTTCTGGGAGCGGATGGGTTGGCGGTGTCGCAGGACGTAGCCGCTTGCGGCCTGGTCAGTCCGGCTTGAGGTTTGCCGCGCGAATCACCCTGGTCCATTTCTCCAGGTCGGATTGTATGATCTGCGCGACTTGCAGCAAGCTTTCGTGGTCGATTCATGGAGTGCTATCCTGAATGTCCCAAAACACGATCCATGATGGGAGTAAAAAATGGGATTTCCGGTTGCCAAATTCCTCGATGTCGCCGACGGGCTGCAAGCCAAGCAGTTCTCGGTGGGCTCGCGCAACACGCTCGAATCGCTCGACGCTATCGACCCGATTTACAAACCCTTGCTGGACGGCCCGATCGCCGCGATGTTCGCGGTCACCGGCTCCGACGGCCGTGCCAATCTGACGCCCATGTGGTTCGACTACGCAGGCGCCAATGTACTGGTCAACGTGGCTGCGCAACGCAAGAAGGTGGACTGGATCAGGGCCAGTCCGAGGTTGTCCTTGTTGCTGGTCAACCCGGCGAACATGTACCACTGGATCAGTATCAAGTGCACGGTCAAGCGCGAAATCCTCGAGGACGACCCGCAGGAAGGCGCGCGCGTCACCGCGCAACTCGACAAGATCTGGACCAAATACACCAACAATCCGCCGCCGTACGGATTGCGTGACCCGTCGATCGACGAACGGCGTGTCTTGTTCGAGTGCCCGGTGGACAGGGTCGCGACCTTCGGTAAACCCTGAGCTGCAACAGGCTGCTAGCGTCCGGAGAGGCCAATGATCGTCGGCGGATTGCCGTCGATCAGCACGCCGTAGACTTCGCGCGCGTGGGTGACGGTCATCTTCTCTTCGAGCACATCCGCGAGCACCGCGGCCGGATCGCGTTGACGCGCCGGGCCGTGGCCGCCGCCGCCGGCCAGGCGGATTTTCAGGAGATCGCCGACGTTCACCGTGGTCAGGAACTTGGCTTTGCATGCTTCCTCGCGCCCGTCCGCGCGCCGAATGCTGACGTTGGAAGGCGCACCCGGTAGCCCACCCTCCAACCCGTAGGGTGGATGATCGCGCCGGTCGGAGCGGATCTGCAAGGTTGCGTTGTCGGCGCGAAAGCGTAGATGTCGCTCGATGGCCAAGCCACCGCGAAAGCGCCCGGGGCCGCCGCTGTCGGGCACGAATCCGTAGCGTTCGACGGCGATGGGCTGATCTGCTTCGATCATCTCGGCCGGTGCGTTCGAGTAGTTGACCAGGGTGCCGGTGCATGCGTCCATGCCGTCGCGATACGGGCCACCACCCCAGGAGCCGAGCAGGAACTCGAGATAGACGTGGGCGCTGCCATGGCTGTCGACGCAGCCGAATGAGACGCCGACATCGGGCGCGTTGGCGCCGCACGCGGGCAGGATGTGGGGCACCGCCTGTGCCAGGGCGCCAAAGATGGTGTCGGCAATGCGGATGCCGGTGATGCCGCGCGCCGCAACCGCCGCCGGCGGGCGCGGATTGACCACGCTGCCTTCGGGCGCGATCACCTTGATCGGACGGAAATATCCGGCGTTGTTCGGAATCGAAAGATCCACGATCGAGCGCACGCAGGCCAGCGCCGTCGACAGCGTGAACGGATAGACGCAATTGATCGCACCGCGCACCTGCGGCGCCGAGCCCGTGAGATCGATGGTCATTTCGTCGGCGCCGATGGTCACGGTGGCGACAAACTTGATCGGGTCGGGGTCGATGCCGTCGCCGTCGAGATAATCGACGAACTGCCAGGTGCCTTTGGGCAGTTTGGCGATCTCGGAGCGCGTGAAGCGTTCGGTGTAGTCGAGCAGGTCGCGGCAGGCCGCATCGAACGCGTCCAAGCCGTAGCGCAGCGCGAGTTTGACGAACTCGCGCTCGCCGACCCCGCAGGCGGCCACCAGCGAGCGGATGTCGCCCAGCACCTTGTCGGGCACGCGCACATTGCGCTGGATCAGGCGGAACATGGTTTCGTCGGGAACCCCCTCGCGCCAGAGCCGCGACGGCGGGATGCGCAGGCCTTCCTGGTAGATCTCGGTCGAGTCGCTGGCGTTGCCGCCCGGCACGCGCCCGCCGATATCGGTCATGTGCGCCAGCGCCACCGAATAGCCGATCAGCGTGTCCGCGGCGAAGATCGGCTTGACCAGCACGATATCCGGCAGGTGCGTGCTGCCGTCGTACGGGTCGTTGGTGATGTAGAGGTCGCCCGGCAGGATGCGGCCAGCGTACTCGCGCGTGCAAGAGCGCACCGCGAAGGGCATCGCGCCCAGGTGGAACGGCAGGCAGGTGCCCTGCGCGATCAACTGGCCGTCGGCTAAGAACAGCGCTGTCGAGAAATCGAGCGCCTCCTTCACCACGAACGAACGCGCGGTGCGGTAGATCGTCAGCGCCATCTCGTCGGCCAGCGCCACCAGCGCGTTCTTGATCAGTTCGAGCGCGAACGGATCGCGCGCGATCGACCGGGCGGCGCTCGGACTGGCGGCGCTCGCTGCGCTGGTCATCGGTTTCGGTCCAGTTCGATTTCAAGCGTGTCCCAGGCGATGCGGCGCACCCGGCCGTCGGGCGGCACGACGCTGGTGCTGTCGAATTCCTCGACCAGGAGCGGGCCCGTTTGCCAGTCCATGCCGACGCCATCGCGTCCGCACACCGGAGTGTCTAGCGAACCGAATTCCGGGCCGAAGTAGGCCTTGCGCGAACTGGTGATGCCGCGCTGGTCGTCTTCGAACACAAGGCGTTCGGGCACCTGCGCTTTCTCCCCGGCGGCGCGGGCGATCACGCGCAGGTGCATCGTCTCGACCGCTTCATCGTCGGAGCGATAGCCGTAGTGCTGGACATGGGCGCCGGCGAACGCCTCGCGCAACGCGCCGGCGATGTCGCCTTCTGCCGGATACGCCAGGGTCAGTTCGGCATTCGCGCCGGCATAGCGCAGGTCGATCAAGCGTTCGAAGCGATGCGTGTGGGCGCCAAAGCCTTCAGTGGAGAGTATCTCCGCACCCTCTGCCTCGAGCGCGCGGAAGGTCGCCGCCAGTTCCGCGAGGTCGAGGCCATCGAGGCGCCGTTTGTGGGTGCGGACGTAGTGATGCTCGATCTGCGGAAACAGCATCCCGAGCGCGCTGAAGAGCCCCGGCACCGGCGGAATCAGGATCTTCCTGATATCGAGCAGGCGCGCCAGCGTCGCTGCATG
>JAYVST010000731.1:0-2043 GCA_043775255.1 Burkholderiales bacterium | reverse complement strand
ATGAGAGCGCGCGAACTCTGGATCGATTGCGCGCGCTTGGTCAAGTCGGGCCCGCACCCGATCAGGCCTGCACCAGAGTGGTCACCTTTCTGCGGGTGCGCTCGCGCAGCGAGCATTCGCGCAAAGTGTCGGCCAGGGTTTCAAGGTCCGGAATGCCGAGCACCGCCACCAGCGGGATGCTGGCATCCGCTGCACGCATGTGCAGCAGGCAGTGACCGGCCAGCCGCATGCCCAGCGGTTTGTGCAGATCGAAATGTTCGATGCTGAACAATTCGACGTTCTCCTTCACCTTTGATAGCAGGCCGCGCTCGACCCGCACGCGCTGGGTGGTGATCTCGTAGGTGACCGCGAGGCTTTGCAACCAGTAGTAGAGCCAGGCGATGCCCAGCGTTGCAACCACCGGTAGCCATTGCCAGACGCTGTGAATGACGGCGGGATGGCCGGTGAACAGGGGCTTCTCGGCCTCGGCCTGCTGCGCGCCCTTGAGGGCGGCCAGATCGGTGTTGCAGAAGCGGCACTTGATCGCCACCGCCTTGATGGTTTCCCCGCAAACGGGACATGCCCTGGTGTCGTCGCTCATCTGCTGTGGCCTCGTGGTCTGTTGGGGTGAGCCGGCATTGCGCGAACTCGCTGCGCATGCCGGTACGTGGCTTTCAGGGTGGGGGGCAATCCCGAATCAGTCCGCGGGCGAAGTGCTTGTCAGCGCGGCGATTTGCGCCTCGCCCAGGCCCGCCGCCCGCAACACCGCAACGGTATCTTCGCCCAGCGCCGGGCTGTGCGAGCCCACGGTGGTGTCGGCATCCGACATGCGGAACGGCGGGTTGAGCACCTTGAAAGCGCCGCCCGCATCGCTCACCTCAGCGAGTGCTTCGCGATGCGCGATCTGCGGGTCGGCCATGGCTTCGGCCACGGTGCGGTAGGGTGAGCACGGTACGCCGCAGAGATCGAATGCGGCCTGACATTGCGCCTTGGTGCAGGTACGCGACCATTCTTCGGCCCCGTCCATCAACGCGTCCCAGTGGGCGCGCCGGTTGGTGTAGAGCTCGAAGCGCGGATCGGTAACCCATTCGGGATGACCTGCCGCCCGAGCGAAGCCCTGGAAGCTCTTTTCGCTGGCGACTGCCACCATCAGGTAGCCATCCGAGCAGGCCAGCGGGCCATAGATCGGCCGGCCCGGTGGCGGCACCTTGAATTGCGCGTACTGCATTTCGCTCAGGGTCAAACCGAGCATGGTTTCGAGCATCGAGACATCGACGCCCTGACCGCGGCCGGTGGCATGGCGCTGGTGCAGCGCGGTGGCGATGGCGGCGTAGGCGTAGGTGCCGGTGGCCACGTCGGCGACGAACAGGCCGCAATAGTCGGGCCGCGTGCGCCCCTGCTGGTAGCTCAAGTGGGCCAGGTCGTAGCCTGCCGCCGCGTGCACCACCGAAGCGTAAGCCGGCAGTTGCGACGATGGGCCGGTCTGGCCGTAGCCCGAAATGGCGCAGTAGATCAGGCGCGGGTGGTCGGCAGCCAGGGCCGCGTAGTCGAATCCCAGGCGTTGCATCACGCCGGGGCGGAAGTTCTCGACCAGGATGTCGGTGTCGGCCAGCAGCGCCCTGATCGCAGGTCCTGCAGCCGCCGACTTCAAGTCGAGCACGATGCTTTTCTTGCCTGCATTGAGCTGGCCGAAATAGGTCGAAGCGCCTTCGCGCAGCGGCGGTCGGCTGCGCATCATGTCGCCTTCCGATGATTCGATCTTGATCACCTCTGCGCCCATGTCGGCCAGGAGCCGGGTGCAGTGCGGCCCGGCGATGGTGGTCGAGAAGTCGAGGACGCGCAGTCCGGCGAATGCCTTGGTCAAGTCGGGGTCCCCTTTGTTGGAATTGGAACGAAGCAAAACACGGAGGATACCGGGCAATGGTCGCCGGCAGCGCGCCGGCTGCGAAAGCCGATGTCGCGCACGCTAGCCCTACTTTCGCGAAAAATTGAAGATACTAAAGCGATGGGATGTGATTTTAGCTCTCATACTAAGTCTTTCTAGGTCGTGAAGTCATACATGAA
>JAYVST010000730.1:0-4567 GCA_043775255.1 Burkholderiales bacterium | reverse complement strand
GAGCCGGTAGGGGCCGACGATGGCGCCGGTCGGGCAGGCGTCGCGGCAGGCGAAGCAGGTGCCGCAGTGTTCTTCCTGCGGCGGGTCCGGCACAAGCGGAAGATCGGTGTAAATCTCGCCCAGAAAGAAGAACGAACCCGCCTCGCGCGACAACAGCAGGGTGTGCTTGCCGCGCCAGCCCAGGCCCCCTTGCTCTGCCAGAGCCACCTCCATCACCGGCGCGGAATCGGTAAAGGCGCGATAACCGAACGCGCCGATCTCGCCCTGCAGCGCCTCGGCCAGCGCCCGCAGGCGGCCGCGCAACACCTTGTGATAGTCGCGCCCGTGCGCGTACACCGACACGCTGGCAGCCTCCGGTTCTGCCAGGCGGGCCACAACCGAATCCGGGTCGGCGGCGAGGTAGTTCATGCGCACGCTGATCACCGACAGGGTGCCGGGCACGAGTTCCGCCGGACGCGCACGGGCCATGCCGTGCCGCGCCATATAATCCATCGAGCCGTGAAACCCTGCCTCAAGCCATGCCACAAGCCCCGCCTCGGCGGCGGCGAGATCGACACCGGCGAAAGCGACCGCATCGAAGCCAAGCGCGCTGGCGCGCGCGCGGATGCGCGCCTTGATGGCCTCCTGATCTTCCCGGTCCGCTGATGTCATCGAATCATCATACCGTCACGCTCCCCGCCAGCGCCGCCACCGAGGCGCTCGGCGCTGCATTCGCCGCACCGATCGGGCCCGGCATGCGGATTTACTTGAGCGGTGACTTAGGTTCCGGCAAAACCACCTTCACCCGCGGCCTGCTCCATGCGCTGGGGCATCAGGGGCCAGTAAAAAGCCCCACGTATACCCTTGTTGAAATTTATGTGATTTCTGGGTATATTCTGTATCACTTTGATTTTTATAGACTCAGCCACCCGGAAGAATGGCGTGAAGCAGGGTTGGACGAGCACTTCAACGAGCAGTCCGTATGTCTCGTCGAATGGCCCGAGCAGGCGGTGGGTACCTTGCCCACGCCGGACGTGCAGCTGCAATTCAGGTTTGAGAGTGGTGCAGAAGGCGATTGGCGCACCGTCCAACTGGAGGCTTTGACCACACGCGGGGAACAATGTCTGGACGCACTGCGCAAGGAGCGCCCCAACCTTCTCTGGACCTGACCGCCGCATCGGCCGCGACGCCGGCGGCGCCTACTTCCGCGCCCTTGACGGCGCGGCGCGAATTCCTCCGTACAGCCTCCGGTGCGCTCTTCCTCGCGGTATCGTCCCCGCTCTTCGCCCAGTCTTCCAGCATCGTCGCAGTGCGGGTGTGGCCGGCGCGCGACTACACCCGCGTCACCCTCGAACTGGAAGCGCCGCTTCGCTACGCGCATCAGCTGCTCAAGGGGCCCGACCGGCTGGTGCTCGACATCGAAGACCTTGAGCTCTCGGGCAAGTTGAAAGACATCGTCTCGAAGGTCACCCCCAACGACCCCTACATCGGCAATGTGCGCGCCGGGCAGTTCAAGCAGCGCGTGGTGCGCCTGGTGTTCGACCTCAAGGCCGAAATCAACCCGCAGGTGTTCGCCTTGAAACCGGTGGGCGAATACGGGCATCGTCTTGTGCTCGACCTCTACCCCGTCAACCCGCCCGACCCCTTGCTGGCGTTAGTCGACAAGCAAGCCCTGCCCGCCGACATGGTGCCGCGCGACGACAGGCCCGCAGGCGACGCTCGGCCGGCTGAAAAGGCGGAAGAAAAGCCCAAGTCCGACCCAGCCAGATCCGAAACTGCCCGTGCCGAACCGCGCCACGAAGAGCCGCGCCAGGGTAAACCGCAGGTCATGCGCATGATCACTATCGCGCTCGACCCTGGACATGGGGGTGAAGACCCGGGCGCCGTCGGCCGGCGCGGCACTTACGAGAAAAACGTGACGCTGGCGGTGGCGAAGCGCCTCAAGGCCAAGATCGACGCCGAACCCAACATGCGCACCATGCTCACGCGCGATTCCGACTACTTCGTGCCGCTGGGCGTGCGGGTGCAAAAGGCGCGCAAGGTCGAAGCCGACCTGTTCGTCTCCATCCATGCCGACGCCTGGATCAAGCCGACCGCCAAAGGCTCGTCGGTGTTCGCACTCTCCGAGCGCGGCGCCACTTCGAGCGCCGCCGGCTGGCTGGCGAAAAAGGAAAACGACGCCGACCTGATCGGCGGCGTCAATCTCGGCACCCACGACAAGGATCTGGCGCGCGTGCTGCTGGACCTCTCCACTACCGCGCAGATCAACGACAGCTTGAAGCTCGGCCGCGCCGTGCTGGCCGAATTAGGCGCCATCAACGATCTGCACAAGGCCAGCGTGGAACAGGCCGGGTTTGCGGTTCTGAAAGCCCCCGACATCCCGTCGATCCTGGTCGAAACCGCCTTCATCAGCAATCCGGACGAGGAAAAGCGTCTGCTCGACGAGGGCTATCAGGAAAAGATGGCCGCCTCCATCCTCAAGGGTATCAAGGCCTACTTCGCCAAGAATCCGCCGCTGGCGAAGTCGCGCATGGCGTCGCTGTAGTCGGCGCCGTCGCGTCCCAAGGAGGGAATCCTGCCTTGCGGCACGGCGCGATCAAGCGCCGCGACGATCCCAGCGCCAAAGCCTTACGTCGCCCTGCCGAAACGAAAGCTGGACACCGTCACGCCGCCGAAGAAATCGTCCTCAGCGTAAATGCGCTCGGCCGGTTCGTCGAACGCCGCGCCCACCGCCACCATCAGCGGCAACAGATGTTCCTCGCGCGGATGGGCGAAGCGCGCCGCCGGCGCGGCGTCCCAGTGCAGCAATTCCCTCTCACGTGTCGGCGGCGCAGCGCCAAGCGTCGTTCCCAGCCAGTCGTCGAATTGCTTCGACGGCACGCGCGCGACCGCGCCCATGGCACGCAGGTTGTGATACGACAGACCGCTGCCGATGATCAGCACGCCTTCGTCGCGCAGCGGCGCCAGCGCACGCCCGAGCGCGATATGGGCCGCCGGATCGAAATCGCTGCGCAGCGACAGTTGCACCACCGGTACGTCGGCTTGCGGATACATCACCGCCAGCGGCGTGAAGGCGCCATGGTCGAAGCCCCGCTCCGGGTCGACGCCGATGGCCAGGCCGGCGTCGGAAACCAGGGCGCGCACCCGCTCGGCCAGCGCCGGCAGTCCCGGCGCGCCATAGGTAATTTGATACGTGTGCGGCGGAAAGCCGGAGTAGTCGTAGAGCATCGGTGGATGCGCGCTGCCCTGGACTGCGAACTCGCGCGCGTCCCAATGCGCCGTGACCACCAGAACCGCCTGCGGCACTGTGCCGATCTGGCGCGGAATGTCGGCCAATGAGGCCGCGAGCTTGCGGTACATGCCCTGACGTTCCGGCATCCAGGGCCAGGGGCCGCCGCCGTGGGAGATGAAATAGGTGGGAAGACGGCTATTCATGAAGGCCTTTCGATCCGCTGTTGCCGCCACTTCGCTTTGGGTCGGGGCATACCGCCGATAGATTTCATATCGGGGCGCCGCGGGCGCTTCGCAAGAGCACGCCGCACGCCGTCCTGCCCGGCTTGCATGCCGAAGGCGCCGCATTCTGACAGAATGCGCACCTGCCCCAGGGACATTGTGCATCGCACCAAAAGAGAGTACAACGTGCTCCATCGCATAGAACACCAAGCGTACATGCTTCACCTGAGGCAAGTTTCCGGCAACTGCGGGATACGACAAAGATGAAGGCTGCATCGGTCCAGGCAGGGGCACAGGAAGAACAAAAGGCATCGGTTTCCGCGCTCACCATCGCCGCGCTCGGCGTGGTGTTCGGCGACATCGGTACCAGCCCACTGTACGCCCTCAAGGAAGGCATGAGCCCGGCGCACGGCATCCCGATCTCCGAGGCATCGGTGTACGGCGTGTTGTCCCTGATCGTCTGGACCCTCACCCTGGTGGTGAGCGTCAAGTACGCGGCGATCGTGATGCGCGCCGACAACCACGGCGAAGGCGGCATGCTTTCGATCATGTCGCTGGCAAGCCAGGGCCTGCCGCAAAATTCGCGGCGCCGCTTGGCGATCATCACGTTGTGCCTGATCGGCGCGTCGCTGTTCTACGGCGACAGCGTGGTCACGCCGGCAATTTCCGTGATCTCGGCGGTCGAGGGGCTGGAGGTGGTATCGCCCGCATTTGCCCAATTCGTTCTGCCGATCGCGCTGGTGATCCTGTTCCTGCTGTTCTTCGTACAAAAGTTCGGCACCGGCTTAGTCGGAAAATTCTTCGGCCCGATCACCATCATGTGGTTCAGTTCGCTCGCCCTGGTAGGGCTGTACCAGATCGTGCAGCACCCTTCGGTGCTGGTGGCGCTCTCCCCCACCTATGCGATCGGCTTCATCATCAGCGACCCGGTCAAGAGCTTCATACTGCTGGGTTCGGTGTTCCTCGCCGTCACCGGGGTCGAAGCGCTGTATGCGGACATGGGGCATTTCGGCAAGCGGCCGATCCGCCTGGCCTGGTTCATCGCGGTGTTCCCGGCCCTGATCCTCAACTACTTCGGGCAGGGCGCGCTCCTGATCGCCAATCCGGCCGCGATCCAGAACCCGTTTTTTCTCGC
>JAYVST010000729.1:0-2489 GCA_043775255.1 Burkholderiales bacterium | reverse complement strand
ATCTTCCGTCGGCGCCACACCGGCACGAGAATTCGATGACTTCCAGTTATTTGAGCAAGCCCGAGATCGCCGCCTGGAAACCCTACACTCTTGCGGCGCCGGGCGTGCCGCCGATCGAACGCGCCCGGCAACGGATGCAACAAGCCGGGCAGTGGGCGCCCTGGCAACTCCTGGGGCGGCGCATGGCGATCGGCTGCGTGGCGCTGGAAGTTACCCAGCGCTGCAATCTCGACTGTACATATTGCTACCTTTCGGAGTCGTCCGAGGCGCTGAAGGACATTCCGCTCGAGGAGGTGCTGCGTCGCATCGATCTGATCCGTGCACACTACGGCCCGAACACCGACGTGCAGATCACCGGCGGCGACCCGACCCTGCGTCGGCGCGACGAACTGGTGTCGATAGTGCGCGCGATCAAGGCGTGCGGCATGCGCTCCTCCCTTTTCACCAACGGCATCAAGGCGGGACGCGACCTGCTGGCTGAATTGTGCCGAGCGGGCCTTTCGGATGTGGCGTTCCATGTGGACATGACGCAGGATCGGCCCGGTTTTTCATCCGAGGCCGAGCTTAACGCGCTGCGGACGCAGTACATGGAACGCGCGCGCGGCCTGCCTCTGGCGGTGATTTTCAATACGACCGTGTTTGCCGGCAACCTTCACGCGATCCCGGACCTGGTGAAATTTTTCATTCGCCACGCGGACGTGGTCCGTTTCGCGTCGTTCCAGGTCGGCGCGCTAACCGGGCGCGGCAGTGACGCTGTCATCGACCGCATCGCGGTCAATGCCGAAACGGTGCGCGGCGCTATTTGCGCGGGGGCCGGCGCCGAACTCAACTTTGACGCGGCCAGCACCGGCCACGCCAGTTGCAACGGCTATGCCTATGGCCTCATCATCAACGGCAGGATGCACGATTTTTTCAACGACCCTGGTTTCGTTCAACAAATCATCGCCTCCAGTGCCGGGATCATGATCGACCGCAGCGACACCCGCAGGGTGTGGCGAGCGGCGGCGCGCTACCTGCTGACCCATCCGCGCGTCCTGGTCGGCGTGGCTAGGCGTTTTGCCCGCCTGCTGTGGCGCGAACGGCGCGATTTCATAGCCGCCCGCGGCCGCATCGGCAAGCTGTCCTTCTTCGTGCACAACTTCATGGATGCCGGCGCGCTCGAGCGCGAGCGCTGCGAAGCCTGTTCCTTCATGGTGATGACGCCGGAAGGTCCGCTATCGATGTGTGTGCACAATGCCAAGCGCGACGACTACCTGCTGGTTCCGGCCAAGATAGCGCGCGCGAATCGCATGTTGTACTTCAACCCTGCCAACGGCATGCTCGAAGACCGTGTTCCCGAGACTATCGGCGTGACTCTCACGCGCAAGACTGCGCGCGGGCGCGCGAAGAAGGAGATCGCTTGAGGGTACTTCTCGTCATTCTTGCCGGCTTAGTCCTCGCCGGCTGCGTCACCGTGCCTCGCCCCGCAGTGGCGCCCGGCCCCGGCGGCCCGCCTCCCTATGACGCCTGGTCGCGCGTACTTGCAAGGTTTGTCGACGAGCAAGGCCGGATCGATTTCGCCGGCGTCGCGCGCGAACGCGCCGACCTCGACCGCTTTGTCGCCTACGTTTACGACTTCGGGCCGAACAACCAGGCGCAACTGTTTCCGACCCCCGCGCACGTGCTGGCCTTCCATATCAACGCCTACAACGCGCTGGCCATGCACAGGGTGATCGAAAGCGGCATCCCGGCTTCGCTCACGGGGTTCGCCAAGGTGAGGTTTTTCATTTTTGGAAAAGTCGCCGTCGGCGGCAACGCGATCTCGCTCTACGACTACGAGAACAAAGTGATCCGCCGCCTGGGCGAGCCGCGCATTCACTTTGCGCTCAACTGCATGTCGGTGGGCTGCCCGCGCCTGCCGCGCGAGCCGTTTGAAGCGGAGCGGCTGGATGCACAGCTTGAACGCGAGGCAAGACTTTTCCTCTCCGAGGCGCGCAACGTCGCGCCAGACGATGCCGGCAAGGTGCTCAAGCTCTCGGAGATTTTCGATTTCTACAGCGTCGATTTTCTGGCCAGCGCACCGTCGCTGGCGGCCTTCGTCAACCGCTATCGCGACCCGAGAGTGCGGGAGACCTACAGGGTCGAATTCATTCCCTACGACTGGACCATCAATCGGTGGCCCTGATGTCCGACGCGGGCCGCTTGTTCGCCGCCAGGGGATTGCGCACCTTCTTCACCTGCCTGCTGCTGGCAGCAGGTGCGGGCAAGGCGGCCGACCTGCCCGGATTTTTTGCCGTCGTCGAAAGCTACCGAACCCTGCCTGCGGCTGCGATCGCGCCGGCCGCCTGGCTACTGATTCTCGCCGAGCTTGGTCTGGCAGTCTGGCTTGCGATCGGGCAACGCCTGCGCGCGGCGGCATTGGCCACCGCCGGCCTGCATCTGCTCTACCTCGCGTGGCTGGCGCAGGCGCTGGTGCGCGGTCTCGACATTCCCAATTGCGGATGCTTCGG
>JAYVST010000728.1:0-5824 GCA_043775255.1 Burkholderiales bacterium | reverse complement strand
GCATGCGGCCGTTCATATCAGGCGCCACGGCGCATGCAGCCGTTCATTCCACCTTGATGTTGGCTTCCTTGATGATCTTCGCGTAGCGTGCGATTTCGTCCCGGATATAGGGCGCGAATTGTTCCGGTCCGGCGCCGCTGGCCTCGAAGCCCTGGTCGCCTAAGCGCTCGGCGGCCTGCGGCGAACGCACGGCCTTGGCTACTTCAACCACCAGACGCGCGGAGATTTCGCGCGGCAGGCCGGGCGGGCCCCACAGGCCGTACCAGGACACCATCTCGAAACCGGGCAAGCCGGACTCGGCCACCGTCGGCACGTTGGGCATGAACGGCACGCGCTTGCTGCTGGTGACCGCCAGCGGCTTCAACTTGCCGCCCTTGACCAGCGGGTAGGAAGACGGCAGGGGATCGATCATCGAACTGACCTGCCCGCCCACCAGGTCGGCCAGCGCCGGGCCGCTGCCCTTGTAGGGCACGATCAACAGGTCGGGGATGCCGGCCTGCCGCTTGATGGTCTCTTCGGACAAATGCCCGGCCGAGCCCAGCCCGGAGGTGGCGAAGCTGTATTTCTTGCTGTCGGATTTCACCAGGGCGATGAATTCGCGCAGGTTGGCCGCCGGCACGCTCGGGTGTGCCGTCACCAGAAGCGGCACCGAGCCGATGTTGGACACCGGCGTGAAGTCCTTTTGCACGTCGTAGGGCACGCTGGGCAGAAAGAGCGGATTGGCGACGAAGATCGAGGCCTGCACCAGGAGCGTGTAGCCGTCGGGGATGGCCTTGGCCACCAGGTCGCTGCCGAGCGTGCCATTGGCGCCGGCGCGGTTGTCCACCACGAATTGCTGGCCGGTCTGCTCGGTCAGGCGCTGGGCGACAAAGCGCGCCACTACGTCGACGGTGCCGCCGGGCGGATAGGGCACGACCATGCGCACCGGCCGGCCCGGATAGCCCTGGGCGCTTGCCATCGCCGTCCAGCCCAGGGCGGCGGCGGCCAAGGCCAGCTTGAACAAGGTTTTCATCGATTCTCCAGATTAAAAAAAAGCCGCCCCCGGGGCGGCCTCGAAAACAGTCGGGTGCGGGCGTCAGGCCGCGCGCGCCAGCTTGGGCTCGACGGCCCAGCCGTATTGCTTGTCCAGACCCAACTCGCGCACGATGCGAATGCCCTTTGCCAGCGCTTCGCCTTCGAGCGCCTTGAGCGGCTTGCGCAGCGGCCCCACCGGCAGGCCCACCGCGCGCATCAGGCTCTTGATCGCCACCGGATTGATCACCGAGTAGTTGAAATGCAGGAGCGGCAGCATGCGCAGGTAGGTGTCCTTGAAGCCTTCGGCCTCTGCAAACGATTTCCATGGCGCCGAAATCTTCGCCATTTCGGCCGGCATGATGTTGCCGCCCATGTTGGCGGTGCCGTGTCCGCCCAGCGACATGGTCGGCACCACCAGGCCCAGGCTGGGCGAGTCGCAGCACATCACGGTGACATCCGGTCGCGCGGCGAGAATCTGCGCCACCTGGCCCACGCGGGTGGTGGATTCCTTGTGGATCACGTAGTTGGGGTGCTTGAAGATGCGCAGCAGATGGTCCCAGTGCAGATCGGTCTTGATGCGCGGCGGGTTGTTGTAGATGCCCAGGGGCAGGTCGGTGGCGTCGCCGATTTCAAGGAAAAACGACTCGATGTCGTCTTCCGGCCCGCACAGGTAGGGCGGGGCGGCAATGATGGCGCCGTCGCCGCCGTTGGCTTTGGCCCACTGGATGTTGTCGACCACCTGGTCCTGCGTATTGCCGGTGCAGCCGTAGAAGAAATGCATGCCGGCCGGTTTCATCTTCGCCGTTTCGACCACCAGGCGCTTCTTTTCCTCCGGCGTCAAAAGCGAGGGCTCGCCCGTGGAACCCATGAACAGCATGGCCACCGTGCCGTTGCGGCGCTGGAAATCGATCAGCTCGCGAAACGCGCCGAAATCGATTTCACCGTTGGCGTTGAATGGCGTGACGGAGGCGACGAAGGAACCTTCGATGCGCAGTTTGGACATGGCAAAGCTCCCGGCCGGAATGTGAGAGTGCCCGAAGGTCCGGACACGACACGTGATTATCCACCCGAATCGGGGTTGTGGCACGACGCAGGGGAGGGGGGGAAGGAGGGGACGCAGGGATCGCGCGCACGGTCGCTGTGTCGAAGACTCGATCACGGGCGTCTGACACTGACTTGTCGCAGATCTTGAACAATGATAATCTGGTCAGCATGACCAGAAAATCGGCAATCATAGCCAAAGAACCTTCGCCGGCCCCGTTCGGACCTTGGCGTCTGCAGGATGCCAAGGCGCGCTTCAGCGAACTGGTGCGTCTGGCGCACAGCGACGGGCCGCAGCACGTCACATTGCATGGTCGCGCTGCCGTGGTGATCGTCGATGCCCTGGAGTACCGGCGCCTGACGGGCGCGCGCACCGGGCAGTTGCTGGTTGACGTTCTGCAGGCTTCCCCGCTGCGCGAGATCGAACTCGCGCCACGTCGCTCTGCCATGCCGGTGCGGGCGGTCAAGCTTTGAGCGGCTGGCTTCTCGACACCAACGTGATATCCGAGCTGCGTCGCGCGCGCCCCAACCCGCGGGTGCTTGCGTTTGTCGCCGCCCAGGCCCTGGAGGATTTGTTCGTCAGCACGGTGACGTTCGCGGAGATCCGCTATGGCATCGAGGCACTCGACGATCCGATCCGCCGCGCCGAACTGCATGACTGGCTGACCCACAAGGTGCGGCCCATGTTCGGCCAGCGTGTGCTCGAAGTGTCCGAGGATGTCATGTTCAGGTGGCGGCTGTTAGTCGATGGGGGGCGCAGCGCCGGGCACACTTTTTCGCAGCCCGACCTGATCATCGCCGCCACTGCTCTGGAGCGCGGGCTGGTGGTCGTGACCCGCGACACCGGCGCCTACAAGCGCGCACGGGTGCCGTTGTTGAACCCCTGGGTCGACGAAGCGCCGCGCTACACTCGATCTTCCAACTAGATTGCGGGAGACCTCCGATGGACATGGGCATCAAGGGTCGGCGGGCGCTGGTATTCGGCGGCAGCCGCGGCATGGGGCGCGCTACCGCGCTGTGTCTGGCCAACGAGGGCGTACAGGTGACGATCGCCGCGCGCAATCCCGCTACGCTCGAGACAGCGGCGGCGGACATCTCCGCGCAAAGCGGCATGCAGGTCACCCCGGTGGTGGCCGACATCACGCAGGAGGCCGGCCGCGCCGCCGCGCTGGCCGCCTGCCCGGACCCCGACATCCTGATCAACAACGCCGACGGCCCCAAGCCCGGCGACTTCCGCCATCTGGACCGCGAGCAGTGGATCGCCGCCATCGATTCGATGATGCTGGGCCCGATCTTCATGATCCGCGCCGTGGTCGACGGCATGCTCGCGCGCCGGTTCGGCCGCATCGTCAACATCAGCTCGCGCTCGGTGAAGTCGCCGCAGGGGGAAATGCCCTTGTCGAACAGCGCGCGCCTGGGGCTGGTCGGCTTCGTAGCCGGCCTCGCGCGCCAGACCGTGCGCCACAACGTCACCGTCAACAACCTCCTGCCCGGCGTGTTCGCCACCGACGCGCAGAAGAACCACATCCTCGGCATGCTCGAAGAAGGCGGCAAAACCTACGACGAGCTGTGGCAGGAGCGCGGCAGCAACAACCCGGCCGGGCGCTTCGGCAACGCAGAAGAAGCGGGGGCCTACATCACCTTCCTGTGTTCCGCGCATGCCGGCTACATCAGCGGGCAAAACCTGATGATCGACGGCGGCGCCTACGCCGGCACGTTTTGATGGCAGCAGGACGCGGCAAGCCGCGCCCCCTGCCGCGGCTGCAGGAAAAATCGGGCGCGGCCATGCGCTTTCTTGAGGCCCGTCCCCCGCGATGAAAGACGGGCGCTTCCAGCAGCTCGCCCACTGGGGCGCCTATACCGCTGTGGTCGAAGGCGGGCGACTGGTGGCCTGCGAACCGTTCGCGCATGATCCGGCGCCGTCGCCCATGTTGGCGGCGCTGCCGGCGATGGTGCATTCGCCGCTGCGCATCGAACGGCCGGCGGTGCGCAGATCCTGGCTGGCGCGACGCGATCGCAGCGGTCGCGGCAGCGACGACTTCGTCGAAGTTTCGTGGGATGCGGCCTTGACGCTGGTCGCGGAAGAACTGGCGCGGGTGCGCGCCGAGCGTGGGCCTGGCGGCATTTTCGGCGGCTCCTACGGCTGGTCCTCCGCCGGGCGTTTTCATCATGCGCGCACCCAGGTGCGGCGGTTTCTTTTTTCCGGCGGCGGCTGTGTCGACCAGGCCGGCAACTACAGCTGGGGCGCCGCGCAGTTCCTCCTGCCGCATGTGATCGGCACCCATGAACCGGTGTCGGGCCGCGTCACCGATTGGTCCAGCGTGGTTGCCAACACGCGCCTCTTCATCGCTTTCGGCGGCCTGGCGCTGAAGAACGGACAGATCGCCCCTGGCGGCGCCGGCGCCCACAGTATGGAGGCCTGGCTGCGCCGCGCGCAGGCCGCCGGCGTCGAATTCGTGGTGGTAAGCCCCTGCCGTGCCGATGCGCCGGAATTTCTTGGCGCACGAACGATCGCGATACGCCCCAACACCGACACCGCGCTCATGCTGGGCATGGCGCACACGCTGATGCTCGAAGGGCGCCATGACGCGGACTTCCTGGCGCGCTGCTGCACCGGCTTCGAAGCCTTTGGGCGCTACCTTGCCGGGGCCGATGACGGCGTGCCGAAAAGCGCCGCGTGGGCCGCGGCCGTGTGCGGCATCGACGCCGACACCATCGCCAGCCTGGCGCGGCAGGCCGCCGGCACCCGCACCTTTCTCACCATGGCCTGGGCCCTGCAGCGCGCGCACCACGGCGAGCAACCCTACTGGATGGCCATCGCGCTTGCGGCCATGCTGGGGCAGATCGGCCTGCCCGGCGGCGGCTTCGCATTCGGTCACGGTTCGATGAACGGGGTTGGCAACCCGCGCATCGATTTGCCCGCGCCGGAGTTCCCCACCGGCCGCAACCCGGCAGGCCGCGCGATTCCGGTTGCGCGCCTGACCGAGATGCTGGAACGCCCGGGCGGCGCGTACGACTACAACGGCAGCCGATTGACGTACCCGGACATCGACCTCGTCTATTGGGCCGGCGGCAATCCGTTCCACCACCATCAGGACTTGAACCGCCTGACGCGCGCCTGGGCCAAACCGGCCACCGTGGTGGTACACGAAAGCTGGTGGACGCCGACCGCGCGCCGCGCCGATATCGTGCTGCCGGCCACCACGCCGCTGGAGCGCGACGACATCGGCGGCTCCTCGCGCGACCCGTTCATCTTCGCCATGCGCCAGGCCATCGCGCCGGTGGGTCAGAGCCGCAACGACTTCGACATCTTTTGCGACCTCGCCGCACGCGCCGGCCATGCCGATACCTATACCGAAAGGCGCGACACCGACCAATGGCTGCGCGATTTGTGGCGCCGGTTACGCGACGGCGCCGCGGTCAAGGGCGTGGGTCTGCCGGATTACGAGCAATTCGTCGCACGCGGACATGTCGAGCTGCCGCCGCCTGTGCACGACTTCGTGTTGTTCGAGGCTTTTCGTGCCGACCCGACGGCCCATCCGCTGGCCACGCCTTCGGGCCGGATCGAGCTCTTTTCTTCGACCATCGCCGGCTTCGGCTATGCGGACTGCCCGCCGCATCCGGCCTGGCTGCCGCCGGCGGAGTGGCTCGGCGCCCGCGGTGCCGAGCGCCACCCGCTGCACCTGATCACCATCCAGCCGCCGGACCGTCTGCACAGCCAGATGGACCCCGGCCCCGTCGCGCAGGCCGGCAAGGTGGCCGGCCGCGA